>JACDAE010000615.1 GCA_013695595.1 Ktedonobacteraceae bacterium
TCGTTGTGGTGCTCTTTTTCGTAAGGTTAGGCAGCACAAAGAAGCTGACAGCGATGATAATCACAACCAGTAATAGTAACAAGAAACTAAACAATAGAGGGTTATTGCCGCGCTTTTGTTTTTGTTGTTGTGCTGGACGCCCGTATGCGCCTGCCTGAGGAGGCGGAGGCGGATATGGGATCTGAGCACCCCTTTGCGTTTGAGCGCCATAAGATGGCGGTGGCTGTTGCGCCGCACGAGGCCGATTGATAGGCACAGGTGTATTTGGCTGAGATGAAGGTTGAGGCCCGCTCCGTCGTGGCGTGGTCATCGGCCCCGAATTCCCAAGTATGTAGGTACTGGTATCACCGGATACGCTGAAATGATCGGCCAGGATTGCGTCGATATCGCGCTTCATGTCCGCCGCTTTCTGATAGCGGTTATTCACATTGATCTGGAGGGCATGCTCCAGAACGCGCTCCGAGTCAGCCGTCAGACCCTTATTTATTGAACGTGCAGGTGGATAGATGAAGGGTGGAAACTCGCGCGGATCTCGATTGGTGAGCAGATGGTGCAGGGTGGCAGCCAGTGCATAGATATCAGCGCGTGGGTCTGCGTTGCCCTGATACTGCTCAGGAGGAGCATAGCCGGGTGTCCCCAGAGCGGATGTCTGTTTACGTTGTGCGTTCTTCGTCTCATCGGCGCGTGCGATCCCAAAGTCGACCAGGTGAGCACGCTTATCTTTCGAACCAATAATAATATTGGCAGGTTTAATATCACGATGCACAATAGGCGGCTTTAACTGCGACAGATAGTCAAGAATATCGAGTACCTGCGACGCATAGGTCAACGCCTCACGCTCAGGCATAGGCCTATTAATACGCTCCATATGAGCTTCCAGATTTTCGCCTGCTACATATTCCTGCACCATAAAGTAGCGAGAATGCTCCTGGAAGCTATCGGTCACGGTTGGTACGAGAGGATGATCGATCTGGACGAGTGTATCCACTTCGCGCTTAAAGTTATTGACATCGGCCTGGCGTTGTTGCGGGTCGGTACTGTCAGAGATCAGTTCCTTGATAACCACGAGTTTATTTGAAACACGGGTATCTTTCACCAGCATGGCTGCACCCATACCGCCCTGACCCAATACTTTCTCAACGACATACCGTCCACCTTGCAATTGAGAGTTGGGGGCCATCGTACGATAGCCACCAGTAGGGCCTCCACCAGCAGTGACTCCACCGGGATTGGTGTTGCCACTAGGGCTCAAAATTGCCACGTTTGGTGCACCTGCCGTACCAGAGGTATTGGTTACGACAGGGGAAACGGCATTGAGAGCCCCTCCACAATTGACACAAAACTCTTCACCAGCAGGATTATCGGTACCACAATAAGGACATTTCATGTTTTCGCCTATCACTTATACTAGATATTTTAGCATCACGGATTTGTAAATCGCGCCCCTACACCATTGGGGAACACGGGTTTGTAAATCCGGGCTTATAAATCGCGCCCCTACATCATTGGGGGACACGTTTATCCCGATCGCGTTACTTTAAAAAACGGCCCTGATCTGATCCCATGGGTTCCATCTGGATAAATCCCTGGGCACTCACATGCAGGACGACAATTGCTTTATTGACTGGATCACCATTTGAACCAAACGTTATCTGACCACTCACGCCTTGAAAACCTTTCGTGCCAGAAATCTGCTTTAAACCTTGCTCCAGGTCTGCTGGCAGCGGTTTCTTCATTCCCGAACTCAATGCATTATTGATTCCTTTCAGCAAAGCAACCATTGCGTCATAAGAAAGAATAACATCATTATCGGCGCGTGTGAACCCGTAGATGGCACCTTGCTTATGTTGTCGGCCAGGATCAAAATCATTCGGATATTCAGTAAAGAAGGCTGGCAGCGGCTGATAACCGAGCACCTTCCACTCGTCAGGATAAGCAAACGTGGTAAAGCGCAGTCGTGTGAGGCTGGCACGGCCACTATGTGGATAACCACTCAGTTCATAGAGCGCATCACCACCCATAATGGGTACAGTTCCTGACGCAGGATTTGAGATCAATGTATCAACGTCGCTGGCATAACCAGAAAAGTAAATGATATCGGGATGATGACTAAGTGCATCTGCAATATGAGAACTGATCGATACGGCATTACCCTTTGTATAATCCTCGGTTGCCAGAATCTGCTTCCCATCGGCAAGAAATTGCTGCGAGAAATCCTGCGCGAGGCTTTGACTATAGGAGTCACCTGGATCAACAAACAGGACAGCGCTTTTAGCATTTAAAGTATGTTCAGCATAGCGTGCTCCTACAATCCCCTGGATTTTATTTGCGGGAGCCACGCGGAAAAAGGAGGGAGAGATACCAGTGAGATCATCGCTGGACGATGTCTGTGATACGATAGGGATACCCGCCTGCGTCAATGTTTTGACGACCTGCAATGAGCGCGAACTGTAGGGCCAGCCCATCACGCCAACAAAGGTTGGATCAGACTGCGCCAGTTTCACGATCTGTCCCGCAACCTGGTCTGCATATTGCACCTGGCTACCCGAGTTCGCAATTAAAAGCCGTACCTTCATCCCTCCTGCCAGTAGTCCGTTGTCATTATACTCTTTTTGCGCCACGTATGCACCTTGCAGATCATCGCGGCCCACGCCCTTTAAAGACTGATTGCTGAGCATAGTTCCAACCACAAACGTCACATATGGCGAGCCTGAGCTGATCACGCGCATATTTTCGCGATAGATCAGCGCCTCCGCGTCACTCGTGTCGTGCTGAACCGCCTCATCGAGCAGTGGGATGGTAGCACTGGCATTGTTGCTATTCTGCTTGAATAGATTCACAGCCTGCTCTTTATAAACACTATCAGTGCGTCCTCCAGTATCAAATGCAAAATTGCCATCACTGATACCGATGTACTCGTTCCCAATTTTTGTGACGCCAACCGCATTCAGAGTGGTGGGTGCCGTTGTCGCAGTGCTGCTCCCGGTGATGGTACCGGCCTTTTTAGCACTATTATTATTAATATAGGTAGAGACGCCAAAAGCGCCTGCCAGAACAACCAGCAAGAGCAACACAACCAGGAGAATAGGAAGCCAGCCAGTGCGACGGCGCGTTGGTGGTCTTGACTGGTTGTTCTGCATATTCAAAGGTTGATAATAATTAGGTGGCGGCGTAAAAGGCGGCGAAACTGGATACGGTGGCGGCGGCGGCGGTGGCGGTGGAGACATACGCGTCGGCTGATTGGAATATACTGGCAGGTTGGGGCTGCTCAATGAATTGGGAGTAATCGCCGTATTTGTGCCAGATGGTGCGATAATAGCCCCCATTGCGCCCGAAGTACCCAACATGTAACTACTCGTGTTGCCCATCATACCAAAGCGTTGTTGCAATACCGTATCAATATCTTGCTTCATAGTGAGTGCGCTCTGATAGCGTTGGTTAATATCATTGACCAATTCACGGGCCAGGATACGCTCAATATCTGGTGTGAGTTGCGGATTCAGTGAGCGAACTGGTGGATATATAAACGGTGGGGAGTTGCGTGGATCACGATTCGTCACGATATGATGCAGCGTTGCGGCAAGGGCATAAAGGTCGGCGCGTGGATCGGCGTTGCCCTGATACTGCTCAGGGGGAGCATAGCCGGGTGTCCCCAGAGCGGATGTCTGTTTACGTTGTGCGTTCTTCGTCTCATCGGCGCGTGCGATCCCAAAGTCAACCAGGTGAGCACGCTTATCTTTCGTACCAATAATAATATTGGCGGGTTTAATATCACGGTGTACAATAGGTGGATTTTGCTGTGCCAGATAGTCCAGGATATCGAGCACCTCCGAGGCACAGATCAGAGCATCGCGCTCCCGCATGGGTTGCTTTGTACGATCCAGGCGCTGCTCCAGATTCTCACCCTCCACATATTCTTGCACCATAAAGTAACGCGTCCCCTCCTGAAAGTGATCCGTCACATTAGGAACGAGTGGGTGATCAATATGAGCTAATGTAGAGACTTCGCGCTTGAAATTGCGTACTTCCTCTTGTTTGCGCAGGGGATCGGTCTGCTCCGAAAGCAATTCTTTAATCACAACCAGCTTGCTATCCAGGCGCATATCCTGTGCAAGCAGGGCGGTCCCCATTCCGCCTTCCCCCAATACCTGCTTAACCAGATATCGGCCACCCTGTAAGCGTGAGCCAGGCAAAAGTGAACGAGGAATACTGCCACTATTTCCAGGCGTTGCAGCGGCGATGGAAGGAGTGGGCGCACCAATTTGTTTGCCGCAGCTCCCACAGTACCGAACCCCATCCCTGTTCTGCGCTTTACAGTACGGACATTCCATACCTTGTCCTACTTTCTGAAAGTATCTTGCGTGTAGATCCAAAACTCGTCGGGATCGTTAGCATAGTTTTTCAGGAAATTATACTGTCTTCTTTGAACCTGGTCGAGTATATTTTTCATTAAAAATACACTCCAAATTACTGACCAGGCTTCTCAAAACTATCTACTGAGTATATACGCAAACAGAGGGGAAAAGTTCAATTGTATAATGGGGGCAAGGCAGAAAATAGGCGCATGTCCCCGGAAGAGGTAGACACGCACCTATTTGCATAGTTCTTCGTCACAAAAAGCAATGTTAGAGATGCTGGCAACGCAGAGAGATGATGCCAGGAGCAAAATGATTTGCCTTTTGCAAATATTCTTGCTCATTGCCTTCAATCATCAGCTTGTGCATAACGACTACATCACCATCAGGTAGCGGTTCGGCAGGTTGCAAGCACAATTCCATAACGGCGCAACCGCGTTCATAGACTTTTACAAGTCCACCAGAACCAGGGATACGATAGATGCGACTGTCGATGGAAGGGCTTACAACTTCGAGATAGCCAGACTTGATTAATTGCTGATACTGATGCTCCGATAACATCTCACGCATGAGCGCTTTCGCCCGACTTTCAGCAGACAAATGTTCACTGACCGACTCTCGGAAACGACCCACTCCTCCTCCATCAGGAGACTGAGAAAGGTAGTAGATCGCCAGTAAGAGGAACAACAGCCAGATACCAAGGAATAAACTCAGCGTTTCTAACATGGCTGATACTGCTCCTCATCCACCGACAACGCGCGGTACAATGACGATCTGTTCAGCGGTACGGTCAAATTTCTCAATACGCTCGGTAGGTTTTCCCGTTTCCACTTTAAAAGTGGTCGCTCCCCTTACCCGTTCCTCGTTAAAGATGCGTTCCGCTTCGCGAATGGCCGCCATAGCTTCAGGATCGTTTGCTTCCGCTTTTCTAGAATCCCATATGATCCGGTCGTCACCGCGACGGGACATGACCCGTAGCATACCCACAGTCTGTCTCCTTCTCATGTACAACAAGTTACTCTACCGTGCCCTCTCCCTGCTATCTCTCAACTAGCAAGGAACACGTTGGGATAGATTGAGCATAGCACGCATTCTTTGCATCGTCAAGGGTTAAGGAGATACAAAGAGATACATTTTCTGCTGTACTGATAAAGATTGAGGTTGCTCCCCCTCTATGATGTAAATCCAGCACACAGGCCACCTTAGCCTGATTTATCCGCATCCAATCACAAGCTTGCTATTGTTCACTACTTTTACATGAAAAATTCGTACATACAAGATTTTTTCTGTAGAAAAATGTGCTAATAGTACTACGTACTTCTTAATCATATATATCTTCATCATTACATAATGTGAGATTAAAGGCTTCATTCATGGCATCTTCATTGCACATAGAGGTTCTAAGAGAGACAGGGAAGGATACAGGTAAAGGTACTGCCCTGGCCCGGTGTGCTCTCAACCAGAATAGAGCCATTGTGGAGTTCGACAATCATTTTCACAATAGCCAGACCCAATCCCTGGCCGCTACGACTATTATTAGTATCGGGTATTTGATAGAAGCGATCAAAGATACGCTCTTGATATTCGAGGGCAATGCCGCTACCAGCATCTTTTATCTGCAGTTTTACAACGCGTTGACCTTCATCGGCCAGAGCATCATAGTCCTCCACATACGCTGAGACGATGACCTTCTCTCCTCTGGGCGTAAAGTGCAAAGCGTTACTAATCAAATTGCGCAGTACCTGTTGGATGCGCACAGCGTCCGCATACAGGCGCGGGAAATCCTGGGCAATATCAATGACCATTGTGATCCCCCGGTCGCGTGCGCTTAACTCGAACTCTTCAACTGCATTGATAATCACATCTTTCAATTGAATAATCTCGCGGCTCAGGCGCAACTGTCCAGCATCAGCACGTGAGAGCAAAAGAAGGTCTTCGATCAAGGCATAAAGATGTTCGCTCCCTGCCCGTGCACGTTGCATAAACTCACGCTGCTGGTCGTTCAATTCCCCACCTATACCTTCCAGGGTAAGATCAAGGTAGCCATTGATAGCATTCAGAGGGGAACGTAATTCGTGCGTGATCATTGAAAGGAAGTTTGCCTTCATGCGCGAGGCGTCACGTACAGAGGTTACATCGTGTACAATGAGCAAACAAAAAGGACCATCTTGCGTTATAACAGGCGTAATACTCAATCCTAACGAGTGCGGTGTTCCTTGAATCTGCAGATCCAATTCAACATAAGGCAGCGGTTTTTCCTCCTGGAGTGCACGATTGATCATACAAAGTTCGCGACAATGATCGGACCCTTCTTCTTCATTACATGCGAAAAGTTCCATGCATTCCATGCCAATAATCTGCGCTGGCTCTCTTCCAAAAAGGTGTCCAAAGGCTGCGTTGACTTCAATGAAGCAGGAATCAATACCCAGCACAGCAATACCATCGGAACTGGATGAGAGAATAGCACGCAACTGTTCTTGATCGCTACGGACTTTTTGAAAGAGCGACGTATTTTCCAGTGCCGCCGCGGCCATATTGCTCAGATTGCGTATCAGGCGCAATTCTTCACTATCAAAAGCTTCCGCACGTTTGAGCGAGAGCACTCCATAAAGCTTATCTTTCGAGACAAAAGGTGCGGCCAATCGTGCACAAGAGAGACTCTCCTGCCCATTTTGTCCAGGTGCAACAAGCATGGGATGGCGATGGATCGCGGCCAGAGATGGTACCGCATGGGTGTCGTAGAGGCTCAATGTTTCGTGCTGTATATCTGTGGTATCCACAAGATCGGCCTCTTCCTGTTCGTAGATACCTGCTTTCTCAGGGTACACGCGCGACCATTGAGCAACCGAATAGAGTTCCTGGCGTCGTTCGCGATACAGATAGATGCATGCGACATCGCAAGAAACCAGGCGTTGGACATCGGCGAGGATTGTACGATAGAGGGTTTCAGGCTCAAGGCTCGTCGTAATGCTGCGCGAGAGGTGTAAGAGCATCTCAAGTTGATTGGCTTGTCGCTGAGCGATCTCAGCATGGCGTGCGTTCGTAATGGCTAGAACGGCCTGCTCGGCAAAGATGGTGAGCATCTTGACTTTTTTTTCGTTAAAGGCATTGACTTCCTGGCTACTAGCGGTGAGGGTACCAATAAAATTGCTTTTATCAACCAGCGGCACGCAGATAATAGAACCAACAGGGATGCGTCCCAGGCGCTTAAAACGAGGGTCCAGGCTAACATTATTGATAATGAGCGCTTCACGATGCTCGGCAACCCAT
>JACDAE010000631.1 GCA_013695595.1 Ktedonobacteraceae bacterium
CTATGGGTACTCCGTCACCATGCATCTTACAATGTTTAGGTGATCCCCAGGTTACATTTTACCTTTGGTCCGTATGTAGGTTCCCCTTACGTCCGTTTCCTTGCGGTGGTCTTGACAAAGGCTTTATTGATGCTCTTAATCTGCCATCAATAATATCAAGATTGAGAAACAAGTTCTCACCGGGCTGCGTTTACCCGCCTGGACTAGGGTTCAAGCAATCAGCCTTAACCATGTACGGCCTAGCTGCCTGTTCTTTTGACTCAGTTCCTAAGTCGGAACAAACTTTTACACAACATGCTATTGTCCCCTCGCACCTTTCGGCTGAAGGTAAGTTGCTGCTTTACTCATTTTGCCTTAGTGAGACTGCACTCTGCAGTAAAAAGTAAAATGCCTCATGGGCGCACTTTAAGAGTCGCTTGCTCTGCCATTGAGCTAGTCACCCGTATCAGTGGAATGATAATATCATAAGGCGTTAGCTTCGTCAAGCATTTTAAAATAACGGTTCCCATTTGGCAAGCCTCTCATTTGTGGCCTTTCTTGTCTCCGCCGCTACCTTCGCCGCCACTTCCTCTTCTCATGCACATGAGCCTGATGCTCGGCCCTCCACTACTCTATCTTCTCATGTTCTGAGGAGGCGAACAGGAAACAGCTTACCCTGAGCTTCAAATGCCTTGCCCACCGTTCCAGCATCAGCAATGATCGTCGCCATAGATTTTCCCGCAGGTTTCACTGATGGAGGGGCGTTCCTGCTGCTTGCACCAACGCCGAAAATTATTTTTTACCGCCTCTGATATATCACCTGACAGAAGAAGGTAGCCTTGCTGTTGCGCAGAAGCTGCTAGCATTTGTTCACGTTTTCTGCGCTCTGCTTTTCTTTCAGTAGAAGTAAGAGGCCTTTCTATAAATATGTTGTGCTCTTTGTTTATTTCCATAAATTAGTTTTCATCCGTTGCTATAATAGGTAAGTACCACCTTTGTTTTCTTATCGATCAGTATAGCATAAATGCGATTAATTGAAAATACCAGATATTGCGTATATTTGTAGTGCGTTCATTAATGGGGTATTTAAGTAAAAATAGGTGCGAATGATCAAAATAATACTTTTTATGTAAATTAAGTGCGAGCTAATGGCAGCGTAAAAGTGACCGTCGTGCCTTGCCCAGGATCACTCTCCGCCCATATCTTTCCCCCATGGGCTGTGATGATTGCTTTAACGATAGAGAGACCAAGCCCACTTCCTCCGCTTGCACCATTACGAGAACGATTGGCCCGATAGAAACGCTCAAAAATATGGGGGAGATCCGAGGCGTCAATGCCAACGCCCGTATCGCGAATCTGGGTATAAAGCATAGTATCTTTACTATAAGCTCTAATGGTGATACTGCCTCCCTTTGGGGTATGGCGGCGTGCATTATCTAGTAAATTGAGTAAAACCTGCGTAATGCGATCACTATCAGCCATAACCAACTGTGTCTCAGGTGTAATTTCGTTCTGGAGGACTATCTCCATTTGTTCGCATTCTGGTTGAATCACATTCAATGTCTCTTCGACCAGGGTGTACATATCTAGAGGTGCCAGATCGAGTTGTGCATGGCCTGATTCCAGTGATGACATCTGCTGGAGATCTTTCACCAGTCTTCGTAGCCGCTGCACCTCGCGCCCGATCCGCTGTGCAGTCTCCTGACGCCCCTCTGCATCTGTGATAACTTCATCTGCTAAGGCCTCGCTAAAACCCTGGATAGCTGTCAATGGAGTGGCTAAATCATGGGCAATATTAGCTGTCAGGTCGCGCCTGGCCTGCTCCTGGTGGCGCAACTCTTTTACATCTGCCTCGATCGTATTCGCCATGTCATTAAACGTGCTCGCCAATCTCCCAAGCTCATCCTGTGTTTTAGGGACAGCTACACGTTGTGTGTAGCTACCTTGCTTCATCTGTTCCGCCGCCAGCGTCAACGCTTCAAGCGGATGCGTAAGGCGACGCGCAAAGAGAAAACTAAGGATGACAACAAGCACCGCAACGATAAGGCCGGCTATAAAAATTGCCATGTTGGCTTGCTGTAAAAAATATTGTGCGATTGCTGGGGTGGTCAGAAGCATTGCTCCAATAAGTTGTCCATTATAATTGAGTGGCATACACACAAATAGCGATGAGAACGTGTTCTGGTCCGCTACCATCTGTAATGTTCCGTCTATCTCCTGATTTTTATGGAGTGTCTCTGTAAATGCATTCGTTAAAGTTGGATCGTCGCATTTGCTTTGCTTCAGAAACTGTGAACCACTACAAACAATTTGTGACCCCTGCTGATCTACAAAAATGAAAAGCACGGGATCATCGGGTGCTGTCCTGATCATAGGAATGCTATTATGAACATAATCGAATATGAGTTGGTGGGCGCGAAATTGAGCCTGTTGACGTAATCCTTCAAGTTGTGTCGTCGTAAAGTAGTTTTGCACAGCGATAGATACGGCAATAGTGAGGATAAAAATCGCTCCTAGAGCGACGGCAAGATAACTTAGAACAAGCTTCAGGCGAAGGCTCAGCTTTGAGAGCGAGAAGCGCTTGTTCATTTTTTGTTACTCCCCTTGTGTACGATGGGTAGCAACAGGAGGAGTAGGCACAAACTTATAACCAACTCCCCACACGGTCTGGATATGGTGTGGTGCGCCCACAGTGGCCTCTAACTTTTTACGTAATGTGCCTATATGGACATCAACTGTGCGTCCATCGCCCAGATATGTATAGCCCCATACCTGATTCAGCAACGACTCACGCGTAAAAACCCTATCAGGACTTGATGCTAGCGTTACCAGGAGATCAAACTCTTTGACTGTAAGCGTGATCACTTCACCATTGACCATCACGCGACGAGCCGGCATATTAACAATGAGGCCGCTAAAACGCAATTCCTCATTGCTTGCTTTTCCCTTCTCTTCGTCTTCCTGGGAACTACCGGACTGTGTGTCATGAGAACCTGTGGCATTTGATGTGCTGCTTCGACGCAAAATTGCTTTCACCCTGCTTACCAATTCACGTGGGCTGAACGGTTTTACAAGATAGTCATCAGCTCCTGACTCCAGCCCTGCAATGCGATCTTCTTCGCCCTGACGTGCTGTAAGCATAAGTATTGGTGTCTCTGCCCACGCGCGAATACGTCGACATACTTCCATCCCATCCAATGCCGGCAACATAAGATCCAGTATCACCAGATCTGGATGCTCACGGGCATGTAATTCTAAACCCGCGACACCGTCGGTGGCATTGATCACCGTATATCCGGCCTGCTCCAGATAGAGCCGAATGACCTGGGCAATATTTGCTTCATCTTCGATAATGAGAATCTTCATAACGTTTTTACCAACATGTAATATTTTGTTCTCTATTGTACCATGTTTCAGTCTACTCTTTACTGATCAAAAAAATGATAGGACTTTGTAAAATGTTTGTATAGGAAAAGTTACTGGAACGCCTCAATTATACGCTGACTTATACTATAACTTTTAGCAAGCCCAGACGTTCTAATGCCAGATAGGCTGCTGCAATCTGTCCCTGTACCGCAAACTCTCCATTATGAATCAGCGCGAGAAGCTCTGTCGGCGTCACCAGAATGTTTTCGATAACTTCCATTGGATCAATTTTCTGCATGCCTGTCTTGCTCACATTATGGGCAATATACCACCATATCTCCGTCACTGCGCCTGAAGGATTGGCTAACATGTGTGAAAGTTGTTCCATCTGGTCTACTGTCGTGCTGTAACCAGTCTCTTCCATAAGTTCGCGATGCGCCGTCTGAACAGGATTATCTTCATCATCATCAATTCCACCTGCTGGAAATTCCAGTACCTCAAGGCCAATTCCATGTTTATACTGCTTATTAATGATGAAATGACCATCTTCAGTAATTGGAACGATGCCCACCCATCCCCGATTTTCAGTGATATAGTAATCTGGAATAATCGTCCCATCAGGCAATTCTACACGCTCACGACGCACCCTTAAATGCGTTGCGTCAAGTATGCGCTCGGAAGATAGTATCTTCCAGGGATGTTCCTGTTGTGCCATAAATTTTC
This sequence comes from Ktedonobacteraceae bacterium, assembly GCA_013695595.1. Taxonomy (GTDB): domain Bacteria; phylum Chloroflexota; class Ktedonobacteria; order Ktedonobacterales; family Ktedonobacteraceae; genus JACDAE01. Next base: position 4,069 of record JACDAE010000631.1, read on the forward strand.
TACCTGCTTATGATGTTATATCGGTTATAGTTTACTGGCGATTTTCTCGTCCAGAGGCTCGGCCCGAAACCTGAGCAGAAAAAGGAATTCGCGGTTGCCATCTCTGCCCAGAATAGGTGATGCCTCGCTATTCTCTACAGAAAATGCAGTGTGTTGACCTATCCATTCTCGCAGATCTCGCTGGACCCTGCTATGTACTTCAGGATCAGTAATGACTCCGCTACCTCGATCGACTTCGGCCTTCCCCGCCTCAAACTGAGGCTTCACCAGGGCTACAATCCAGGTCTCTGGTTCATGCACAAGTAGGGGTGCCAGGGCCGGAAGTACCATCCGCAACGAGATAAATGAAACATCAATTACTGCGCATTGAATTGCTTCCGGTAAACTGCTGAGGTGGCGGATGTTTGTCTTTTCCATTACTACAACGCGTGGATCGTTGCGGAGTTCCCACGCTAGCTGACCATGTCCGACATCGATAGCATACACTTTTCTGGCTCCACTCTCTAATAATACCTGTGTAAATCCACCTGTTGAAGCTCCAACATCGATAGCAATAAGATCAGATGGGTTGAGCTGAAAGGCATCCAGTGCTTTTTCAAGCTTCAGACCGCCGCGACTGACATATTTCATTTCCGGTGATATATCGGCTATACGGCAATCTGCGTCAAGTAATACAAGTGTGCCTACTTTATCAACCATACGTTCCCCCACATACACCTGTCCAGCCATAATGAGTGAACGTGCTCGCTCACGACTGGGGGCCAGTCCACGCCTTACCAATGCCACATCTAACCGCTCTTTGTTTGTTGCCATGCTACCGCTTTCTGTCCCTGGTGCATTTCCACTTGGCCTCTTCGAGTTTGAGAGGTATACTTTCCTCGTCGGGAGCGACTGGGGCTGCCATTCCTGCTCGACCCGCTTGAGGGTACTAAACTAAACGAAAAGAAACTATGTGTTGTAATAGGTAAGTGCCCCGGCCCCGATAAGCCCTGCATCCGTACCCAGTTTTGCGATGACAATACGTACCGCCCCCCGTGGAACGCGCATTGCACGAGTTGCAACAATGCGCCGGGCAGGCTCTAGAAGCAACTCACCCATCTGAGAGACGCCCCCTCCGATAACGATAATTTCCGGGTTAAAAATATGGATGATATCCACCAGCCCAACCCCCAATGCCTCCGCTGCTATGGCAATAATTTCACACGCGAGAGGAATACCAGCCTGTGCTGCCTGTGCAACAATACGTGTATTCACGTGTAAAGGGGTAATAGACTCTATCTTATTATCAACAGGGGTATTCGCGGTTTTGTCCTGCTCAGGATGTGCAAGGGCAAAATTAAGTAATTCATCACCTTTTCCCATTGCAATCGCTTCATTTGCTTGTCTCGCAATAGCTGTTCCAGACGCAATCTGTTCCAGGCAACCAATATTGCCACAATTGCAACGCCTCCCACGCCAATCAATAGTGATATGTCCCAGTTCTCCCGCTGTCCCGCTCGTCCCATCCAGAAGCCTGCCTTCGTTGATTACTCCACCGCCAATACCCGTGCTGATTGTGAGATAGACCAGGTCAGTGCATCCCTGGCCAGCTCCAAACATGTATTCTCCCAATGCTCCTGCATTCGCATCATTCTCAATGAAGATCGGCAGATGGAACTCTTCTCTGAAAAGGTCCCCTAGAGGTACATCCTTCCAGCCTGGCAAATTGGGAGGATCGAACACAACCCCTGTATGCGCATTCAAGGGGCCAGGTGCTCCAATTCCTATACCTGCAACCTGATCAGGCGCGATATGGGCTTCCTCTATTACTTGTCGTACTGCCTGAAACATTCGTGGAACGACACGATCTGGTTCCGGATTTTCCCCTGTAAGCAATGCCACACGCGAAATAACGGTAGCACCACGTAGTACCGCTGCCCGTAATTGCGTTCCCCCCAGATCTACACCCACAACCAGAGGAAGATTGTCCCTGGTCGTAAACTGGCGTGCAGTTCCGTCGTTTTTATCGATCATAAATCAAGCTCCTCAAGTAACTTCCCGGTGATGCAGTATGCTCAGATTCTTTTGTCAGGTGAGCTTCTACCTGGGAGAAAGTATACACGAGGAACTAAAGCCGGTCAATTGATGACTAAAGAATAATGATTATAATTAATAATACGTATATCTCGTCGTGGATTTTTATTTTATGCGTATTAATAACCATCTTTTGAGTTTTTTGAAAAAGATAGTTACTAAATCGGCAAATAGAAGTTACAGAATGTAGAAAACAAAATTGGGAGGTTAAGTGGATGAATGACGTGAAATCTCTATCTGTGATTGTTCCATTGTACAATGAGGAGGAGAATATCTTACCTCTTCATCAAAGCCTTAAAAGCGGTTTGACGTTTTATCAGCAACCCTACGAAATTATCTATGTCGATGATGGAAGCACTGATGCGACGTTTATAGAACTTCTCGCATTGGCACGTGAGGATCCGTGTGTAAATATTGTGCAATTGAGCAGCAATTTTGGGCAAACTGCTGCTTTGAGCGCGGGAATAGCTCATAGTAATGGGAAGTTTCTGGTTTTCATGGATGGTGACCTCCAGAACGATCCTCAGGATATTTCCCGCTTGCTTGAAAAATTAGATGAAGGTTATGACATTGTTAGTGGTTGGCGTCGACATCGTAAAGATGCCCATCTCAGCCGCAAACTCCCCTCCTGGATAGCTAATCATCTCATTTCCTGGGTCACAGGTATCCATTTACATGATTATGGTTGTACCTTGAAGGCCTATCGCCGAGAAGTTTTTCAGCACCTTCGTCTTTATGGAGAGATGCATCGTTTTCTCCCTGCTTATGCAGCCCTCTACGGCGCAAAGAGCGCTGAACTAGAAGTAGCCCATCACCCACGTCGCTTTGGAACCTCTAAATATGGCATTTCCCGCACCGTACGTGTGTTGTTGGATCTAATAGAGCTAAAATTTCAGGCTCGTTTTGCCACAAGGCCTATGCATGGCATGGGGATATTGGGTCTATTGTGGTTCTTTCTGAGCTTTCTCTGTTTCCTTTTTGCTTCTGTTTCCAGATTTCGGTTTCACAGTCGTGAAATGCAACGATCACCACTAGCGAGTTCAAATGCTCTCATGTGCCTGGGCTTCGGAACTGTGTGCCTGGTGATAGGTCTCCTTGCTGAGTCAGTGATGCGTATTTACTATGAATCTCAAGGTCGGCCACCTTACGTAGTTAAAACAGTTGTTTTGTCATCACTGACTCAAATTACACAAAAATATCAATCCGTGCCATTTTGGAACAGGATGTCAGACGATACGCGTACAATAATTGCGAAACAGGAGCTATAATATGCGTATTTTGATGATTGCTCCTCAACCCTTTTTTGAGCCACGTGGCGCACCATTGTGTATTTATCAACACATTCAGGCGCTCGTTACACTGGGCTATGAAGTTGATCTGGTGACCTATCCCTTTGGTAATGATGTCGATTTGCCCGGCTTAAAAATCTATCGGACTCCCTCTATACCTTTTATCCAGGGTGTCAAACCGGGCTTCTCATTCGCAAAGTTTCCACTCGATCTGCTCGTTTTGCTAACAACGCTACAACGATTATTCCTGGGCCGCTATCGCTATCTTCATACCCACGAGGAGGCAGCTTTAATAGGTATCGTGCTTGCACCTTTTTGTGGTTGTAAGCACCTCTATTATATGCATTGCGACCTTTCCCAACTGGTACCCTTGTTCATGAGGCGCTTTCTTCTCGTGCTACAAAAATGGATGATACGTAAAGCGGACGCCGTTATTGCTTTTTACCCCGAAGTCGCATCTACCGCCAGACGGATAGCGCCTGAACAACGCATCCATACCCTTTTGCCCTTCCCTGTTGATGAGGGGTTGCCGCCTGCGAGTGAAGATAATACAGCCTGTTTGCGCCGCTTCTGGAAAATCGAAACAGGTCCAATCTTGCTTTATAGCGGAACGCTTGAACACTATCAAGGTTTAAATTTGTTATTGCATAGCGCATGTATCGTCCATGCATCATTTCCAGATGCTCATTATGTAATCGTTGGCGGACATGATATACAGATCAAATTGCTCAAGCAGCTTGCTCAGAAACTAGGGGTGATAAATAATGTCCATTTTACAGGTCAACGCCCTCTAGGAGAGATGCCACACTATATGGCACTTGCTGATATATTGCTCAGCCCTCGTAGTCAGGGAACACATGTCCCTTTAAAGCTCTACACCTATCTGCGCTCTGGTAAAGCTATTCTGGCCACAAATATTCTTTCCCATACTCAGGTTCTTACCCCAGAACTGGCTTTGCTTGTATCCCCTACGGCTGAAGGATTGGCTCAAGGAGCACTGACACTGCTGCGCAACCCTGCACAAGCTTGCGCTTTGGGAAAGCGTAGCCAGGATTTTGCCAGAAAATACTATAGCTGGCCCATGTTTTTAGAGAAAAGCCGCCAGATTCATGAAGAGTTCGTATCTCTGGTGCAATAACTTTGTCGTGAGTATCAAATAACTTGTTGTTATGTGGAGGAGGAATATCTTATGTACTGTCTGGTGACTGGCGTTGCTGGTTTTATTGGCTCTCACCTTGCTGAACGTTTGCTTGCTGATGGGCATGAAGTGTGTGGTATTGATAACTTTCTTGACTTCTATCCCCGGCACATTAAAGAAAATAACTTGCAAGCATTGCTCTCCAATCAGCGTTTTTTCTTTGTCGAGGGTGACCTGTTGACCATAGATCTCTCGCCATATCATAAGGTCGATTGGATTTTTCATCAAGCCGCTCAAGCTGGCGTACGTGCCAGTTGGGGCGCTGATTTTGTCCGCTATGTTGAGTGTAATGTACTCATAACTCAACGTCTACTAGATTTCGCTTTGTGCAAAGATGTCAAACGTTTTGTCTATGCATCTTCATCTTCTGTCTATGGAGACATTACTATTCTTCCTCTGACTGAGTCTACCCTGCCTCGTCCCTTTTCTCCCTATGGGGTAACAAAATTGGCCGCCGAGCACCTTTGTAAATTGTACTATGAGAATTTCAGACTGCCAACGGTTTCTCTGCGCTACTTTACAGTCTATGGTCCACGTCAGCGACCGGATATGGCCTTTCATCGCTTCTGTCAGGCCATCATCAAGCAGCAACCCATCTGTATTTACGGAAATGGTGAACAGACACGTGATTTTACCTACGTTTCTGATGTTGTTACTGCTAACGTATTAGCCGCTACCAGCGAACGCGCTGTCGGTAAGGTTTTGAATATTGCCGGTGGCGCACGCGCTTCTCTCCGTGAGGTCATAGATATGCTACGAGAGATCAGTGGTTTTCCAGTTACAGTAACTTTCGGGAATAAACAGTATGGTGACGTGCGGCATACTTGCGCATCTACTACACGAGCGGAACAAATAATTGGTTATCATCCTACCGTGCCCTTGCAGGAAGGACTGCTTAACGAATTTCTATCTTTGCTTCCTTTATCAGAAAACGGAACGGTTGCTTCAGTCTAGTATCGCCTTATTGCTTTGATTGTCTCTGTTTAGTATGTTTGGAGGGGTGGAAATGAGTGCTTTTTCCCAATCGTCGTCGCGCCCTAAACGGTTGCGGGACTACGGCGCTTTTCAGACCGATGTCTCTTCGCTTGATACTATTACGACTACTACTATTCAGCCACAGGTAGCATCATTGTTGCCTGGACACGCGGGGAAGCGCTTTCCCGCATTGACTCTGCCTTCTCGAAAGCCTCTAAAACAAAGTGATACTGTGAGAGATGCATTTCGACTTCGTGTTCAGAACGTCATAACTCACAAGTGGCTTGAATTGCTCATCCGCATCTTTGTGACAACTGTATTGCTTGTTTATGTGTTGAAATCTCTCTCGTGGCAAACTATCCTGGCCGCTATAGCACATATGTATCCGGATACTATCGTAATTGGCTTAATCATTGGCAGTAGTGGTATTGTTTTGAGCTCTTATCAATGGCGGGTGCTGTTGCGCGCCCAACATATTCATTTCGATCTCGCTGACCTGATCAAACTCTACTTTATTGGTATCACTGTTAGCCATTTTCTTCCTACTGGTTTTGGTGGCGACGCCTTCAAGTGCTTCTATGTCGGGCGAAAGTCACATAATGGAATTGGCGCAACTACTGCGACTGTTATGTGTCGCGTAACAGGCTTTGCTTCTATGATCATTTTTGTTCTACCTATGATGATACTAAGGCGTCAGAGTTTTCCTTTCCTCCTTATTCTGGCATTTATGCTCCTTTGTTTACTTGGGTGTACTGCCATTGTAGGAATGTTTATGCTTGGCTTCCTGCTTCCCACTTTTTCGAAAAATAGATGGGCACGACATCGCTTCTTTCTACGCCTGACTAACGTGGGAACTGCTCTGCATAAAAGCGCTTTTATGCCTCGCCCGATATGTGGTGCAGTCCTGTATGGAACTGTCTTCTGGCTTGTGGCTATCTTGAATTGTTATGTTTACGCCAATGCCCTTGGCATTCATGAACATCTGGTCTTTTACTTCCTTGCCGTTCCTCTGGTAGCCCTTATCGCAAGCTTACCTCTCTCGTTGAATGGATTTGGTCTACGCGAGGGAGCCTTTGTGTATATCTTATCTTTTGTGCATGTACCATCTTCCGCTGCTTTGCTCCTCGTGTTTGTGCTAGATCTACAAATGCTTTTCTTTGCACTGGTTGGTGGTTGTATCTACCTCACGCTCGGAGATCAGAAAAGCAAGGCTCTCCTTAAAAGGAATTATTAATGAATAGTTAGACTGAAAGGTATAGGAGTTGTAATATGCATAATTATCAACGTCGCGGTCAATTCCGCCCACCATTTAGCACAGAAGTATTGCCGGAAGGGGAAAATGCTCCTCACACAGAAACACTGTACGCGCGAAAAAATGATGCGCCGACAATTTTTAGCCCTCGCGTAACAGTGCAACCTCTGTCGCCAAATCAGATACAGGCACAAACGAAGCCTGTTACTTTATTACAACCAGAACAATGGAGCATGCCCTTAGTACCTGTTACTCCACTTCCAGGCTCCAATTCTGCACTGCATCTTGTACCAAAGAAAAAAATTATTCTGGTCGCGACTATTCTGTTCCTGCTCTTCACTGTGGCTTTCTTCGCCTGGATGAGCGTGAGAGTTACTACTCCTGATGTCACACTCTATCAAGTAAGTGAGCACGCTGTTACGCAATATAGTGGAGGTGGTGGTATAGTCTTCCCACGCCAACAATTTACTCTTTCTTATCCTGTTGTGGAGTATGCCGTTGATGTGCTGGTAAAGGTTGGTGATCAGGTCTCTCCCAATCAGCCACTCTTAAAGCTTGATCCGACGCGCTTGAATGCGCAGATAAAGCAGTTATCAGATGATGCTGCCGCAGCCCAGGCATATCTTTCCAGCGTCTCGACTACTGGCAACGCAGCTAGCATTGCTCAAGCACAACAACAATATACACTTGCTAAAAATAAGTATAATGCTCTTATGGCTGAGTCCTCTTCCCTTTTACTTCATGATGGAAGTCTGATCTCACCTATGAGTGGTGTTATAACCTCTGTCAATGTCAATTCTGGCGAGATCTTCGCTGCGGATGCTCCACTTCTTGTAATTATGGATGAAGCAGTTGTCATCGTACATGTTAAGGTACCACTTGCTAATCTCTCACAGGTACATACCGGCCAAAAAGCAGTTGTGACTCCATCTGCACTTCCAAATCTCAATTTTCAAGGCACCATTAGTGCCGTTATACCTCAGGCCGATCCTCAAACAGATACATTTGAGGTGTGGGTGAGTATTCCTAATCCATATAAAACCCTGTTACCTGGTATGAGTGCCTTCGTTCGCATTCAGACCCCGAAACAGGCTCTTGTTGTTCCCCGCCTCGCTGTGCTTAATCCCTCTCTTGAACCTGTTACTTTCATCGTTCGTCATCAATTTGCCTATCTGCAACCTGTGCAAATTGATGCTCTTATTGGCGATCAATTTCTTATCCATTCTGGCCTGAAAGTTGGTGACCAGATTGTGCTCGTTGGTCAGAACATGTTGCGTAATAATCAGCATGTTCATGTACGCTCAGTAGAAATGTAAGTAGGCTCCTTGAAAATTTGAAGAAGGTAGGGTGGTATGGTTGCTTTATATAAAATGTTTGAACTGAAATCTCAGCGTTTCTTGCTCTGGTTCTGGACACTTAATGTCACTGCTATTGTGATGGGTTGTTCTCTGCTCTGCGTCAGTCTATTACCATGGCTAAAAGATCCTCTTGGTACAGTTTATTCTGCCTGGCAATTGCCTCTTTATTCTGGTTGGTTTCACCAGATGGCCTTTCTGAACTATGGAATGCTTTGCCTTCTTTGTGCGCTTTGTACTTTTCTTTTTGCCTTTCCTGAACGGCAATCTTATCAAAAATGGTATTATTGTGCCCTTAATCGTAAGACCACCTGCTTCATCTCTCTTATTCCTATCGTATTCTTTTTGTTCCAATATCTTTGTGCTGATGCATCAATGCTTGCCATCATGGCCAGACATGAGCGACAGATGCTCCTCATACAAATGTATTTTGGTTATAAAGGTGATACTCAAATTATTGTGCTTAACCCTTTCACTTTGAATATCTCAACTCTCTGGACGAAACTACAACTCCTCTTGAATTGCATCTCTTATGCCCCTCTTCTCCTCTGTGTTTTCACATGGCCCCTCTCTGCTTATCATCACCCTGCTCTTCTCGCTCCCTCCATTGGCTCAGCCTCTAAACGTAAATTAGTGCTTTCATGGAGCATCATTGCTCTTGTCATCCTTTTTGGACGCTCACCCCTGGGAATGATGTGTGAATATGCTGCGAAAGAAGAGTTGGCACCTGGTAACTATAATCTGGCTCTGCTCTTGCTCAACTCTGCGCGTTTTTTTAATCCAGATCTCGAACAGGCTGCTTACTATCACATAGAACAAGGACAGGCGCAGTATTTTCTGTCCCCCACTCAGTTGACTACTGACAGCCGTATCTATCTTGCTGCGACCTATCGTACTCAGGGTGATTATCTTGACTCCTATCAGCAACTGCTTGCCGTCTGGCATACACATTCCACTGTTCCATGGGTGGTTGATGAGATGGATAAAACGCTTGAACGCTTAATAGAAGTAAGGCGACCTTTACGTGGCTCTATCGCTGACCGCATGAGTGCCGATGATAGTGCACTCCCCTGGTTGCATATATTTCTGAAGATTGACCCATCTAATTTCTATGCCCTCTATACCACTGGACGCGTTCAATACGATTTGCATAACTACCCGACGTGTATTGTGTACATGTCTGCCTTGCTATCACTCAATCCAAACGATACCATTCGCTCATCAATATATACATATATGGCTTTAAGTGAGACTGGATTAGGTAATGATGGAAATGCACGCCTTCTGCTATTTCAAGCCATCTCGCTTGATCCAGGCTATCACAATAATACTGCACGCGAAGAATTATCAGGCTTACATTAGGAGAGGAATAAGACAAGACGATGTTGAGACTATCGCGTACAACATGGCTATTATTGCTCCTCGCTTGCATAGGCGCGAACTGGTTCTCTTATCAATGCCTGCTCGTACCTCATCCTGCACGTTTTACCCCTGATTGGAAGGGCGCTCAATGGATGCAAGCTGGAGATGCTCAAAATCCTGTTGCGTATTTTCGCTACGTGACCTCCATCAACGTTTTGCCTGATGCCGCTTTTGTTATGGTTGCCGCTAACCAGATTTTTCGCCTGTATGTGGATGGAACCTTTGTCGCTTCAAATGCTGGTGACTTTTCTCAGAATAGTACTCCCGCGTCTTATATCTATGACGTAAATGCATTTTTACATGTGGGGTCAGCTGTAGTTGCATTACGTGTCGCTAATGCTGATCAACAACCTCCATCTATACGTGTGAGCTTTGGTGTCGTCAGGGGAAGATCGGTTTCTTATAATGGTTCGGGAACTGGATGGCAGGCCACTGCACAAAGCACTCTCGTATATCCTCGCTATGCCACAAAGACAAATATGTGGATGACAGGTGGCTTTACATCTTATATCTGGCCCCCAGCACAGATTGCAAGCAATCTGCTATCATCACCTCCACTCTCTGTCAATCCATTGTTGTATGAGCATCCAGTTGCCTCTGATTGGATAAGTGCTGGTGTAGGCCACGATGCTTATTTCATACGCCAGATTCCTTTTGCTGGTTCCACAATCTGGTTACGCCTTATTGCAAATGGCACGGCAAGCGTCTTTATTAATGGTCATTTATTAATTATCTGGAATGGGCAGGCTCCCATTCTCAGGCAGAAGGTCGCAAGCTATTTGAGCGCTACAGAAACTCCCGTCCATTATCGAAAGGGTCTTGCCCTTGGTGCTTACGATGTGACTCCCTACTTTCATTCAGGTATGAATACGCTGGCTATCCATGTCTCGAATCCAGGTATAAGTACTGCACAGGTGGGGTTAGCTAGCTTGCAATCTGCTCTGGCATCAGATGTTCTTATCAGCGACACACAAGGTCACAGCACCTGGCTTGTTTCTGATGCAAATTGGCATGTATCTCCTCATCCTATCAGTAATTGGGAAGCCGGAACCGATGCAGCCCTTAAATGGCCTTCACCTATTCAAGTTGCTCGCCCAGGTATTAGTAGCACTTATTATCTACCTGGAGCTTCCACTTTGCGTGACATTCAGGTATTTCCCTTTATACCGGGGGCTGAAGTCATCTTGTTTACCTGCGGAGGCATCGTTGCTCCCTGGTTATTAATCGCATTGGTAGTGCACAGGCGCTATTATAGCTCCCTCCAGCGTGCCCTTGAGACATTGATTACAGCCTATGTGCCTGCTCTTCTCTTTGAGGTGCTACTATTAGTTTTCTCCCGTGAGCCGTTGCTTCCACAACCTTTTCCCTATACAGGTGTCTGGGGATGTGTCCTCATAACTATTGTAATAGTTAGCTATATTCTGCTCTGCCAGGGTGCTCAGATGTACACGATTGACAAATCTCGTCCTGGCAGTCAGTTGTTGTCATTCTTTAGCTTCTCATCTCTACACTTTATCAAAAGAAGCCTATTTTCTCTCTTGCGTCGACACAGGATATATCCATATATGTCAACCCGCATCACAGGATATTTCTATCGTCATTGGATGCTTCTACCATTGATCCTTATCTCACTCCCTTTATCCTGCTATGATCTATCATATGAACCTTATTGGCAGGACGAATTATCAAGTTATTACGCTGCTCATGGAGTACTGGCTCATTATCTTCCCTTTTTTCCATCAGGCTTTCTCTACGAAAAAGCTGAACTTTATTCATATATACTTGCTTTCTGGACGGCTCTTTTTGGCAGCACAAATGGACGTTTTATCAGTGTCATTGAATACATTATCAGTATACCGCTACTTTATCTTGTGGGCTGTCATTTCTTTCGTCGACGTGTGGCTTTTTTGGCAACTTCAATGCTGGCTCTTTCCCCATTTGTGTTGCTATGGGCACGGCAGGTACGCATGTATGAGCAGGCGCAACTACTAAGCCTGCTGGTTATGTATCTCTTTTGCAGGGCCGCACAGGAGCAAAGACGACCACGCTTTCTCTATATGGCTCTAGGATGTCTTATCTTAGACTATTTCAGTCACGAAGAAGTATTCGTTCTTTTACCTGCCTTGATTGTCAGTATCTTAATGCTGAGTAGGAATACACAGTATCGCTTTCCCTGGGTGCTTTATCAGAAAAAGTGGTGGTATGCTCTTTGTATAGGGAGTATCTGTATTGCTATACAACTGTTATTGGTGCACTTCACCCACCCACCTGTACTTGGTACCGATAGTAGTCAGCGTCCTTTTATACAATTTTCGACAGATAATGTCCCATTCTACCTTAATTTGCTCTTTTACCCATCCGTAAAGGGGATAACACCATGGATTGCTTTGAATTCTGCTCTTGCTACTATAGGTTGCATATGGGCATGCTATGATAAGAATCAACGGGCAAAATATTGCGCTTTGTTCCTCTCAATCTCGTTTTTTACCTTAATGTTTAGCTTTACTATGCAAGCTGATCGCTATTTTTATCCATTATTGCCCGCTTACTATCTGATGGGGGCTTATGCTGTCATAAAATTGTTAGATGGCGTGCATTTACTCACCTATGCTGATGCAATACGACAAAAAAGGGCCAGCAGAGCCGTATATCGGGGCTGTCTCTCTCAACAGATGTGTTGGTTACTGCACTGTGACTTGATCCTTGCTTGCTCCTGTATATTACTTGCTCCGATGCTTCCTATCAGCAGCTATAATCTCTTTATCAGTCGCCTTGCTGGTCTCTCATATCATCGTCATTACCCGGATTATGATGCCGTAGGGCCCTACATACAGCGGCATTGGCAAAAAGGTGATGTCGTGATCTCCGCCGCCCCCGATTTTTCTACCTTTTATTATACGAGTCATGTTGACTACTTTTTTTCTATTGATCGTGCATTATTTTTGTTTGAACGGAATGGGCACATCGTGGATACATCCCTGGGTATACAGGCACTGTTCAATCAGAGCGATCTGAATACCGTTCTCGCTGCACATTCCCGCGTCTGGATCATCTCGGATAACGCCGAGTACCAGGCCGAGGTCGCCAAGCGTTTTGTCTTTCCATCCGACTTTCATATTGTTTTTGAAGGCTACGGATCTGCCGTCTATTTTCGTGGTGATGGATAGCCTGGCTTCATACCCACCGCTTGCGTCCCCAGATAATAACGTGCATCTGAGGAAGCACACGTACAAAGTAATCGTCCCAGAAAGGATCACGCACACGCTCGATCAATTGCTCCAATGCGGATGGGTAATCAAGTGTTGCACTGTCACCTTCTGGTTGCAGAATGATCGGCAATTTTTGTTCTGCAAATTCAGGATAACGGATCAACAAGCGACGAAGCTGCTGCTCATCCTCCTCGTCACGTACCACAAATTTCCATTGTTGCTGGTCAGGACGCAGCGTTTTCAGGAAACGCTCAAGGATTGGATAACGTAGATAACTCTCCCCTGCACTTTGCAACTTGGGTGAAAGACTCCACAGGTCTATTAAAGGCACAGAATCTGCGGGAAAAATAGTGGCATTTGTTTCGATTGTGAGATGATGCCCATCTTCCTTGAGCAAATGCGCCAGTGCAGGCAGTTCTTTCTGCAACGTTGGCTCCCCACCTGTCAAGACGATGTGACGTGCACGCAGTTCTCTCACACGTCCAGCAACAATCTCCGGCGCAAGGTTTTCCCACGTCCCGCCATCATGTACACTCCATGAATATTTCGTGTCACACCATGAACAACGTAGATTACAGGCAAAGAAACGTACAAATGTGGTTGGGACACCAGAAAGTATCCCCTCTCCCTGTACCGAACGATAAATCTCCATTACATTCATCAATTTTGCTCTCGTTCTGCCTGTGTAATCTCTACGTAGCTACTTTGTGTCTCCCATAAACGGATGCGATAAAGCAGTTGATCCGACAACCCTGCCATGATCAATGTATCCCACATCCAATGTGCAAGATTTTCGGCGGTGGTACGCAAACCCGTAACCTCATTAAGATCACGATGGTCAAGCCGCTCAATAATCGAACTCCGTACAACCTGGGAAAGGTCCTCAAAATCCATAACCATTCCTGAGTCGGATTGATCTGATATCTCTTTAATCGGCCCTCTTAGCGCGACTTCCAGTCGGTATGAATGACCGTGCAAACGTGCACACTTGCCAGCATGACCCGGTAAATGATGTGCAGCCTCAAAATGAAATGTTTTTGTTACAATCGCAATGTGCATCCTGTACCTCAAATTGCGGCTGGTTCTGCCCAGTCGTGGGGATGATCTTGTCTGCTTACCTTGAAAGAGGAGAAATGGGCGAAATGGAGGCACTCACTCTGGTTTCTGCCCTCTATTATTCTACCAATCAGGATACAATACATTGTTCCCCTATTCTTTATTGCCCCTAGTCTAACGCAAAAAGCAATTTGTGGCAAGTTTTAAAAACATGTCAAAAAAGTATTGACAGCTTTCTGGAACTATGGTATTATTCACCGTGTTGAAGGAACCGCCTGTATGCGCAGGTGAACCGGTGATTATAGCGAAGAGGGTACACCCGTTCCCATCCCGAACACGGAAGTTAAGCTCTTCAGCTCTGATGATACTGTGGGGGCAACTCCATGGGAAAATAAGACATCGCCGTTTCACCCGCTCACATAGGCGGTTTTCTTGTGCTTAATAGCAAAGGGCTTTAATCCTGGTGGAGTCGTCACAGCATGAAACCCTTAGAAACTGAACGCCTGCGACTTATCCCTTCAACGGTTGATTGGTGGCTTCTTTGGTCCCAACACCCGCTCACGAAAACTCCATCAGCGCCTGGGCTTTCATATTGAACCAAATCTGAACCTCGACGATGCTGGAAATTATGTTGCAATACTCAACAATTTTCTTAAATAGATGTTTCTGTATACAAAATAAGGGCTAATAAACTATTAGCCCTTATTTTGTATACAGAGATGTTCTAGAACTTCGACTGATTGGCGTATTTTTCCGCGTAGTCTCCAACGATTGGCAACTTGAAGTACTTGCCCTGGAAACCATTGATCATTAGCACGATCCAACCTACGAATCCCAGAAGACTCAGAACCCATGAAAGGTAACCAATGAATCCCAAAACAGAGAAACTAGACACAATGCTAATCAAGATGTTTGCTACTGTAATTCCACCAAAGAAGAGCATCGATTGCATCGCATGAAATCGTACAAAGCGGTTTTGCTTCTCAGTAAGAAAAATGATTAGCCCTGAAACCCAGGTAAAAACATAGCTCAACCCAGCCGCAACATTTTGTGTCAGCCCAATTGACGTGTTAGCAGTTCCAGGTGTACCAAATGGTGCCTGGTAGCCTGGCTGGCCATATTGCTGCTGCCCATAGTTGCTTCCTGGCTGTTGGTAACCACCCTGTTGCTCATAACCACTACCTGGTTGTCCATATTGTTGCCCACTATAAGGATCTGTAGCCTGCGGTGGTTGCTGAGGCTGCTGAGGCTGCTGAGGTTGCTGATAGCCGCCATAACCTTGATTGGGATACTGGCCTTGTTGATTTGGGTCTTGTCCTTGATAACTCATGATAAATGCCCTCTCTTTAAGAATAGTATACTCAACGACAAAGAGTATACTCATAACCATTTTAGCAAAAGTAGATATAAACGCGTCTCTTTTCATATCTATATTTTGCAAGATGATTCCTACATACAGGATGCATAAACAGTATACATCCAAACTCGATAATTGTGAATTGCCAAAATCCTTTTGCCAACTGTTTCCATCGCCAAAAAACTCAAACCTATACTTTCAGAGAATGAATATTGCTTCTCTATAATAGAGAACGAAGCAGGCAAGCAATTATCCAATATCTGTATCATCCTGTTCAGCGCGAGCCTGAGGATAGAAATCATTGATGGTAGAGTCTGATGGCGAGATCATGAACGCAGATGAGTTTCCTTCATCATCATGCGTCTCTTCTTGCTTATCTGCGGAAAGGTTATGTGTATTTTTTTCGTACGGAATATGTTCGTCTAAACGCAGAGGGAAAATCTCGGTACCCTTTGGATTAATTGATCCTCTTTCCTCCGTTGCTGCTTCAAGCAATGCTGCCTCGATAACCTGATCCATGTTCTCAACTGCTGTAAAATGGATGCGTTGTCGAATCTTGGCTGGAATCTCGGCCAGATCTTTTTTATTTTCGGCTGGAATAATCAGTTTGGTAATGCCCGCTTGCTGCGCTGCAAGAACCTTTTCTTTTAATCCACCAATCGCCAGCACACTACCAAGCAGAGTCACTTCGCCTGTCATGGCAAGATCTCCACGCACTGGTCGCCTTGTGAGGGCCGATACAAGTGCGGTCGCAATGGTGATGCCTGCCGATGGCCCGTCCTTAGGTATAGCATTTTCGGGCAAATGAATATGCAGGTCAGTAGTATCCTGAAAACTGGGATTAATATGCAGCATATTTGCTCGTGTGCGAATGTAGGAAAGTGCTGCCATCGCTGACTCGCGCATGACATCCCCAAGTTGCCCTGTAATCATGAGGTCTCCCTTGCCAATCATTGTTACTACTTCCACTGGCAATAGGATACCTCCGTTTTCAGTAACCGCCAGACCCATCGCACTTCCAATCTGGCTCCGTAACAGCGGCGGTGTTGTGTTGTAACGCGGGGTACCAAGATATTGTTCCAGATTGTTTACCGTGAGTCGGATATGGCTCTCCGGCTTTTCAAGGACGCGCCGCGCAACTTTACGGCAAACATTTGCTAGCTGCCTCTCAAGATTACGTACCCCTGCTTCGCGTGTATAATCAGTAACAATATGCTGCATAGCTGGTTGACGTATTATAAGCTGTTCCGACACCAGGCCATGTTCTCTGAGCACTTTAGGTAGCAAGTGACGTAAACCGATATTGACCTTCTCTTCAAGCATATAACCGGGCAGATCGATGATGTCCATACGGTCGGCCAGCGCACGCGGAATCTGATACTTGACGTTGCCAGTGCAAATAAAGAAGACTTCAGAAAGATCAAATGGGAGTTCCATATAATGATCCGTGAAAGTACTATTCTGCTCAGGATCAAGTACTTCGAGCAGTGCCGCCGATGGATCTCCTCGATATTCAGAAGAAAGTTTGTCTATTTCATCAAGGAGGAAAACGGGATTACGGACTCCAACGGTCTTCATACTTTGAATAATACGACCTGGCAATGCACCAACGTATGTGCGACGATGCCCACGAATCTCTGCCTCATCATGTACGCCACCTAGTGAGATACGTGCGAATTTGCGCCCCAGGGCACGCGCAATAGAGTAGCCCAATGACGTTTTACCAACACCCGGAGGTCCAATGAAACAAAGAATCTGTCCTTGACTCTCACCCTTGTTCAATCCCCCCCGATTGGCAAGCTGTTGGCGTAACTGGCGAACGGCCAGGAATTCGATGATGCGCTCTTTGATGCCTTCCAGTCCATAATGATCTTCGTCAAGAATACGACGTGTTAACTCAATACTGAAGACATCGCTACTGTGCTCGGTCCAGGGCAGCGCCAGGACCCAGTCAATATAAGAACGTATCACGGCCAGTTCGGCTGATTGGGCTGGTGTACGCTCGAGACGATCAATTTCCTTACGTACTTTGGTTGCTACTTCAAGCGGCAACTCTTTTTCGCGTAGCCTGCCTCGCAATTCCTCGGCTTCCGAGGATGTCTCCATTCCCAGCTCTTCTTGTATGGCACGTAATTGTTCACGAAGATAAAACTCTTTTTGAGTGCGGTCTACCTGTGAACGTACACGGCTGCGAATGGTAGTTTCAAGCTCAAGAATCTCTATCTCGTTACCCATAATAACACAGATCTTCTCCAGGCGTTCTAGAGGGTCAAACGTCTCCCTGAGATCTTGTTGCTGTTCCATCTGGGTAACGAGATGCGCCGCAAGTGTATCGGAAAGTCGCGCGGCTGTTTTGATTGCTACAATGGAGTTAATGTCTTCTACTGAAAAACGGCGATTTAACTGTGCATAACGCTCGAATAGATTTGTAGCATGACGGACAAGTGCATCCGCCTGTGGACCTTTTACTTGAGGTTCTGGAGGCATACTCACTCTGACCCGGAAGAAGGGTTCAGAGTCAATGTATTCTTCAATCTTGACGCGGCTGATACCTCGTACCAGCACTTGCAGGCTTCCGTCTTGCTGACGGTGCATTGTTGTAACTTCAGCAAGTGCCCCCGTCTCGAAAATATCCTTTGGTTGCGGATCATCAATATCGGCATCACGCTGTGTGGTCGTGATCAGCGTTCGGTCGGGGCGCATCATTGCCTCTTCCACTGCCCGCACCGTTTTCTCGCGTGCAATCGTAAGTGCATGCCGATTATGCGGAAACACAACAATGTTTTTTAACGCCACAAGGGGATACTCGGCATCTGCATCCTGGACTATTTCCTGGCGTTCCTGTTCACTCATTGGTCCCCGCCTGTCTATTCTGACTGCTCAACTGCAACATTTGTGCAATTACTGGAAAATAGATGAGCCCGCTTTATGCAGACTCATCTTCAGAATATGCTGTTGCGCTTCGATCACTTCTGGTAACAAGCAATGGTTTATTATGTGATGTTATAACATCCCCGTTGATCATAACTTTCTTTACATCTGTTCGCGATGGCACCTCGTACATAATATCAAGAAGGACTTCTTCAATAATTGTACGTAATCCTCGTGCCCCTGTGCGTTGTTTTAGTGCCTCTTCGGCAACCGCTTCGAGTGCCTCATTTGTAAAGACAAGTTCTACCCGATCAAGCTGTAATGTTTTTTGATACTGCTTAATAATAGCATTTTTGGGTTCCGTGAGGATACGAATTAATGCTTCTTTATCAAGGCTATCCAGCGATACCGCAACAGGCAGACGACCCACAAATTCGGGAATCAATCCATATTTGAGCAGATCATCTGGTATCAGTTTAGCCAGGATGGACTTAGCCTGGTCTTTGTCCTCAGCCGTAGAGTCGCTCGTACGGAAACCTATGCTTTTGTTACTGCCGAGGCGCTGCTCAACGATTTTATCAAGCCCTTCAAATGCACCACCACAGATGAAGAGGATGTTTGCTGTATTGATCTGGATGAAGTCCTGATGCGGATGCTTACGTCCACCTTGTGGTGGTACGTTTGCAACAGTTCCCTCAACGATCTTGAGGAGAGCCTGCTGTACTCCTTCACCAGAAACATCACGTGTAATTGAAGGATTATCAGATTTACGTGCGATTTTATCGATTTCATCGATGTAGACAATACCTCGCTCGGCACGGGCCACATCAAAATCAGCCGTCTGAATGAGGCGCAGCAGAATGTTTTCAACGTCCTCACCCACATAGCCGGCTTCAGTCAACGCCGTCGCATCAGCTATACAAAACGGAACATCAAGTACTTTCGCGAGCGTCTGTGCCAGTAATGTTTTACCCGAACCTGTAGGTCCAATCATCAGAATGTTGCTTTTGCCCAATTCTACATCATCGACTTGCATACCTACGCCAATGCGCTTGTAATGATTGTAGACGGCAACAGCTAGCGTTTTCTTCGCCCGTTCTTGTCCTATAACATAATGGCTTAACTGGTCATAAATTTTCTTTGGAGTAGGTATCTTCCCTGCTTGAAGACGCGGCTTCGCAACAGTCGCCTGCTCTTCCTCAATGATTTCTCGGCAGAGATCAATACACTCGTCGCAAATATAGACCCCTCCAGGCCCAGCAATTAAACGCTGAACCTGGTCCTGACTCTTGCCACAAAATGAGCAGCGGTAGGTTGTACGCATGTTTTTCGAATTTGCCACGTCTAACACCTTTCATACAAGTGCAACAACGCACCCGATGGTTGCATTTCTACTCTACTGTCTCTGCTTCAGGTTTGCCTTCTTCAGGTTCCGCTTCTACAGCTGTCTCAATCATACTTTCAACTTTAAGATCATCCGCTGAAACGCCTTCACCAGAAAGAGCAGCAGCCCTGGCATTCTCTTCGCTTATCTCTTCTGCCTCTTCGACATAGCTCTCCGCATCAGGATCAGGATCGGTTGTCAACTCTACTAAGCGTGAAAGAGTCTTTTCCTGCCGATAGCTTATTGCTAGTGCACGCAACTGGTCCTCCGTGCGCGGTAACTCTTCCCCTGCTTGAGCATATGCTCGATAGATTTGCTCTAGATCTTCACTTGTGACGGTAACTTCTTCTTTACGCGCTACTTCATCTAATACAAGTGTACGCTTTACACGGTTCTCAGCATCTGGCCGCAACTCCGCCCGATATTCTTCACGGTTTTTGCGCACCATCATCAAGTACTGATCCATCGAAAGATGCTGTGCCTCTAACATATGTGAGAGGCGATGTTCCATCTCTTCAACTTCTTCTTCTATCAACAATGGATGGATGGTCATTTCTGCCTGCTCAATAACTGCGCTTAAAATCTTTTCGCGCAATTCATCACGCACGCGACGCTTCTTCGTCTCAAGAATATTATCGCTAATACCTTTACTAAGATCCTCTAGCGTCGTATATTGCTCTTCACTTACTTTGGTTGCAAGCTCATCATCCAATTCCGGTAGATTTTTCTCTTCCACTTTATGGAGGACGACTGTATAATCTGCTTGCTTGCCAGCGAGCTTGGTATTTGTGTAGTCGTCAGCAAGTGTGGTTGTGAACGATTTCGTCTCACCTACCTGCATCCCCACTACCTGCTCATCCATACCAATGAACAATCCCTCGCGCTCTTTTGTAAGCTCAAATGGGTTGTCTTTGAGGTCTGAGATACTCTGATCCTCTGACGTAAGCTTGAGATCAACGGTGACACGGTCACCATAATCGGCTGG
Organism: Ktedonobacteraceae bacterium; assembly: GCA_013695595.1. GTDB lineage: Bacteria > Chloroflexota > Ktedonobacteria > Ktedonobacterales > Ktedonobacteraceae > JACDAE01. The sequence goes on from JACDAE010000631.1 coordinate 24,495, forward strand.
ACGCTCAACCACATTCCACTCGGCCTGACGGCTACGTAACCCTTCCAGTTCCTTATCAACCTCTTCTGAAGTTACTCCAACATCTTCTCGCTCAAAATGCAATGAACGATAGTCGCCGAGAACGACAGGGGTAATAATAGGGACCGTGAGGCTGAAGTGATAAGGCTGCCCAATTTCAAATGTGGGAGCATCTAGTTGCGGTTGCGAGATAGGCGTCAACTCATGTTCTTTTAATGTGTTACGATATGCTTCCGAGATAAGCTCGTCGAGACCCTCTTGATAGATATATTCTTTGCCTATTTTGCGTTCTAGTAATGAACGTGGGGCTTTCCCTCGCCGGAAACCCTGTACATCGACTTGCTTGACCAATTTACGATATGCTTTATCCGAGGCTTTTTCCATCTCGTCCCAGCTTATCTCTACGTCAAGGACAGCCTCGCTCGTTGGCAGCTTTTCAACAGAGACCTTCACGTTTCCTCCACAGGTTCTTCTCTAAAAGAATTCTACTTAATAATATTGTACTGCACGGCTGTGCACCGCTTTTTCTTGCTCTATTGTCCGATAGTGATACTATACCCCAGGGAGCACAGAGAGGCAATAACCACCCATAGACCACCACACTACATCAATGGCAGCTTTTCACAACCAGCATTTATCAATATGTTATGATCCATTTGGGTTGTATATCCCTTTGAGAAGAGAACAACTCTTCCAGTCACTTTCTTCCCAGATAGATTGGAGCGGGAGACGGGGATCGAACCCGCGACTTTCTCCTTGGCAAGGAGATGCTCTACCACTGAGCCACTCCCGCAGCTTCCTAAACTCCTTTTGCATAATGGGCGGTGAGAGACTCGAACTCTCACGGTTCATCACCAACAGATCCTAAGTCTGTCCTGTCTACCAATTTCAGCAACCGCCCCAGCTAGAGCACGAAGTTATAATGTCCCACTTGTGGATAATACATCAGTAACTTCCCCACTGTCAAGACAGTTATCCCCCCCTGAAACTTTTAGCTGATTTTCTTCTTCCCTTCTCTGCAATTTCGATGTTCCTAAATCAACTTTTCTCCGTTCTACATAATAGACAGATGTGAATGCCTCATCGCAATCGGGTCTCCTCTGTTTTATCGTCTTCAGTCCTGTCTCTATAAAGGCTGTTACGATGAGGTGTCTCTTATGTCTATATCCCTGATTAGATAAACTCTTGCAATGAAACATTGAAGACATTTTTGTGTAACAAGAGGCGGGAAACCTGTTTTACGACGAAAATTGTAGGTCGTAATGTTATCTACCGATATTGTTTATTTTTATTGAGGAATTTTTGTGAAAAAACACATGTATCTCCGCCTTATTTCATCTGTCGCAATGCTCGCATCTATGCTTAGTATTGCCATGACAGTTGCAAGCACCCCTGCACTGGCTGCTACCTATCACTCGCATCCAGTTCAGGTAAACCCTGTCATCCTGAAATCTGGACAGGCCACTGCACAATATCAATTTGCCTGCCAGGCTCCCACCGCTACCTATCGCTGTTATGTTCCACAACAAATTC
>JACDAE010000635.1 GCA_013695595.1 Ktedonobacteraceae bacterium
GGGCTGCCGTCTGTTTTTAAGCCACTGATTAATGTAATGCAAGAAAAAGAGAAATGGGCCTATCAAGAAGGTATTGCCAGCATACTAATGCAAGACATATCAAATAATATAATACCGTAGGGACCAGATTTATCGCGTCTAACAATTCATTGATGCCCCTTCCTGGGCAAACAGGCCAATAAATTGCTAGACGCGATAAATCTGGTCCCTACGTTTTTACATGCTTTGGGCCAGTTCATCATAGAATTGGAGCGCCTGTGGGTTGCTTAGCGCGTCTATACTGACGGCTTTTTCGAGTGGAACACCCATGAAAAGCTTCTTGATCGGCACCTCTAGTTTTTTGCCGCTGAGCGTGCGCGGGACATCGCTCACCTGGATAATCTCGTCGGGCACGTGGTGAGGGGAGATGTGGATGCGCAACATGCTTTTGATCTTTGCCTTTAGCGCATCGTCTAGCTCTATATCTGCACGCAACACCACGAAGAGCGGCATATAATAGCGTCCGCCCGGTTGCTCAACTCCTATAATCAGGCTGTCGAGTATCTCTGGTATGCCCTCGACGACGCGATAAATCTCGCTGCTACCCATACGAATTCCCATGCGATTGATGGTCGAGTCCGAGCGCCCATAGATAATCGCGCTTCCGTGAGGGGTGATTTTGATCCAGTCGCCATGTCGCCACACACCAGGATACATGCTAAAGTAGCTTTCGGTGTAGCGTTGTCCAGTTGGATCGTTCCAGAAGTAAAGCGGCATCGAGGGCATGGGTTGTGTGATAACCAGTTCACCTACCTCATCGATGAGTGGCTGGCCCTGCTCATCGAATGCTTCCACGCTGGCACCGAGCAAGCGACATTGCAACTCGCCTGTATGTACCGGCAGGAGAATGGAGCCGCCCACGAATGCCGAGCAGACATCGGTCCCTCCGCTGATCGAGGCCAACCAGAGATCCCGCTTTACGTGCTCATATATCCAGAGGAAGCCTTCCGGCGAGAGGGGTGATCCGGTTGAGCCAATTGTGCGCAAGGTGCTCAGATCATACGTTTTCCCTGGCTCAATTTCAGCTTTCATACAGGATGCGATATAGCCTGCGCTGGTGCCAAAGAGTGTTGCGCGACTGTCTTGCGCGAATTTCCACAGAGTACCCATATCGGGATAGGCCGGGCTACCATCATAGAGCAGTATCGTTGTGCCAATGAGCAAGCCTCCGAGCAGGAGATTCCACATCATCCAGCCCGTTGTCGAAAACCAGAAGAAGCGATCTTCGGGCTTCAGATCTGCATCCAGGTGGAGTTGTTTCATATGTTCCAGCAGGATGCCGCCCTGACCTTGCACGATTGCCTTTGGCAAGCCAGTTGTGCCTGACGAGTAGAGGATCCATAGAGGATGGTCGAATGGTACTTGCTCAAAGATGAGCGTGGGTGGTTGTTCTGCAAGGAGAGAAGGCCAAAGTACTGCATCGAGTTGTGACGACTCTGTCGTGTCAGAGATATAGGGTACAAGCACTGTTTTCCGTAGCGTGGGTAGGGCCTTTTGCAGATCAGCGATGATGGGTAAGCGGTCAAACAGGCGTCCATTGTATTGATAGCCATCGACGGCGAATAGCACTGTGGGTTCAATCTGCTGGAAGCGGTCGATCACGCTCTGCGTCCCAAAATCGGGTGAGCAACTGGACCAGGTTGCACCCAGACTTGCGCAGGCCAGGAAAGCGATCACCGTTTCAGGAATATTGGGCATGTAGGCCACAATCCGGTCGCCGTGTTGCACGCCCATGTTGCGTAGAGCCTGGGCGATTGCACTGACTTTCTGGCGCAATTCATCCCATGAGATGGTGACCAATTCGTGTCGTTCAGAGCGGAAGAGCAATGCCGGACGATCTGGTGTTGCATTGCGAAAGACATGTTCGGCGTAATTGAGTTCCGCACCCAGAAACCACTTTGCTCCCGGCATTTTGCGTTCCGTCAGGACGGTTGTGTAGGGTGTGGAAGATTGCACATGAAAATACTCCCAGAGCGAGGCCCAGAAATCCTCAATGTTTGTCACAGACCATTGCCACAACTCTTCGCGTGACGTAAAGTGTAGTTGTTTCGTATCTTCCAGCCATTGGGCATAATGTGTCACGTTGGCCTGCTGTTTCATCTCCGCAGAGGGTTCCCACAGTGGTTGTCCCTCGCTCGTAGGAGTGATCATAAACATCCAGCCTTTCTCTTGCAATCCCGGAACAGGCCGAGGATTAGGATATATGGAGTGTTTGCCTATGAGGATAGTATAGCATGAAGTTTTGGAAGATAGTGAACGATTGGTTAACACAGGGCTATTTAAAAGTCGTCCTTTCTCGCGCCTACGGCGCTCGCTTCGTTACGAGTGTGTGTGTTTTGCGGGCGCTGCCCGCAAAACACACACACTCGTAACCCTTTTCGGCCCGCTTGCGGGCCG
>JACDAE010000652.1 GCA_013695595.1 Ktedonobacteraceae bacterium
ATGGAGTCATCGTTCAGGGCAATTCGTTACTACCTGGGGCGGCGGAGTTTATACAGCGTCTCAGGACGAGGGATATTCCCTTCTTGATTTTGACCAATAACTCACGCTTCACGCAGCGGGACCTACGAATGCGTTTGTCCTATATGGGGCTGGATGTGCCTGCGGAGGCCATCTTCACCTCCGCGCTGGCAACCGCCCAGTTTCTCCATGATCAGCGGCCGGGTGGACGGGCCTTTGTGATTGGAGAGTCTGGATTGACGACAGCCCTGCATAATATTGACTACGTGATAACGGAGCAGGACCCGGAATACGTCGTGCTGGGAGAGACGACCACGTATAGCTTTCAGCATATCACGCACGCTATCCGTTTGATCTCTGCTGGTGCGCGTTTCATTGCAACCAATCCTGATGCCATGGGTCCTGGAGAGGGTGGCATTGTCCCCGCGACGGGAGCGGTCTCGGCATTGATTAGCACAGCCACGGGTGTTGAACCATACGTTGTCGGCAAGCCAAATCCGCTGATGATGCGTACGGCTCTGCGTACGCTCGGTGCCCATTCCGAGGATTCCGTGATGATCGGTGATCGTATGGACACCGACATCATCGCCGGGCTTGAGAGCGGCCTGCGAACTATCCTGGTCCTCACTGGCGTCACCAGGCGCGAGCAGGTAGAGCGTTTCCCCTATCGCCCCACCTGGATACGTGATTCTATCGCGGATGTCGAGCTGTAAGACCAGATACGATCAGGCACGGTCAACGCATCGTGCCTGGTCGAGGATGTATATTACCAGCCGACGCTAATAGTCACACTGCTTGGCGGATTGGCGTTGGGCAGAATTTTGACCGAGCTCTGGTCATTCACATCGTCGTAGGGAAATCCGTACGCTCTGTGGTCGATGCCAACCTGATGCCAGAATCCGGCATAGTCGTTGTGAATCGAATTGGTATAGTAAGCTGCGGGATTATGCCAATCTGCGGTGTTCAGCGCGACGCCTCTATTCAAGGCCGCACAAACCTCTGCCCCCAGTTCATGTGTTTCGGAGCCTCCAGTCGCCAGGGCACCTGAACATGCTAGAACGTCGTTGGAGGTAGGCTTGTCTAAAAAGAATGGGCCGGCACCATTGCGCGTAAATTGTAACTGCCCGTTCACTACACTGCCAGCGAAGGTAGCGCCCGGACGAGTGAGTGTAAACTGGTTGGTTGTGTAGTAGCTCCACATTTGATCGATAGCTGCCTGCATATAGTTTCCCTGGCTATCGCCTGGCGCGAAAGAAGCAGACGAGCGGGGAGCTAGAATCCGGTAGGTCGTGGCGAGCGGTTTGAATGCTGGGCCGACAGCAGAGGCGTATTGAGAGTACACTTGATCCCGGCTGAGCGTAATGCCAGCCGACTGATCGTAGCCGATAGCGGTCTGTTGCACCCGTGCGACCATCGGAAACCCGAACATATCGACCTGAGTAGTGTTGCCTCCAAATGCCGTAACACCGTATTGATAGGCGAACTCGTACCAGTCGAAGTAGACATCAGCATTTGGATCGCTGGGGTTATTGAGGTTTGGGCCGCCCCAGCCGCTGTCATCTGGCGCGATGGGGAAATACATGGGCGATCCAAGCGATATGTACATTCTTGCCCCATCAAGATGAGTCGGTATAGTAACCGTACTCGTCTGGGACAGAGTAAAGGACATATTTGCATAGTTCACACCATTCTTGGTTAAATGATTGGGGGCATCGGCGTCCAGGTGGTTGATGTGAGCAGTAGTGCCGTCCGACTTCAGATATGACCACTGGCCTGGTGTGGTCTGACCCAGAATCAAGACATAGATCTGATTATCCGTCCAGGTTCCATGTGTATTGTTCTGTAGAATGAAGGGGAACGTCCCGTTGGCATCTGCTCTAGTGCTGGAAGCGGCGTACGCTCTGGAGCTTCCTCCCACCGATGCGCCTATTAGAGTGATGCACAGGACCAATAGAAACGAGCTGGTGATGAGTAGAGCTCTCTTGCCAGAGGATTGTCTGGAATGATGAAGAGTAGTGTTTGCGTCGTTCATAAATATAGATGCTCCTTTTCCCCGTGTATATCTTCTCGTCCAGAGAAGGGAGGCGAGTCCTTTGCTCGCCTCTTGTTCCCCCTTCTCCAGAAGGTGCGTCATATTAGATAAAGAACATGTGCAAATTTATGGATGCGTCCACGTGTACGATCCAGTGTCGTACTGAAGTCCTCCCTTCGAGTAGGTGAATGAGTAAGAGACAGTAGTACCCGGATTTATACCTCCTGCTGTAAACTCCCAGCGCGAAGCTCCACTGTTATACGTCATTTGGGGGTTTTGTTGTCCGTCAGCAGAACCTGAAACTGTATAGTGCAGAATGACGTAGTCCGCCGTCCAGCCGCCGGGTTGGAAGGTAAACAGTGCCTGATTCGTGCCAACGCTGTTTGCGCTCTGAGTAAAGCCGCTCCCAGGCGTCGGTGGGGGTGTAGGAGCTGGCCCGCCACCGCCTCCAGAGCCGCCGGAGACAGATACCTGTACGTTATCGACGAGCATCGATGCACCGGACTGAGTTGCACCGGTTGGGCCACCGCCGAATGCGTTCGGGAAGCCGCCACCCATAGCCAGGTCAAAAATGATGAAGAAGCCGTGATCCACCGCATTCGTCCAGGTCGTGGCATCGACCTGGTTGGCGTTGACCGTAAAGTAGTTGTTGCCATCCAGATACCAGCGAATCTGTTCGGGTGAAACGCTCCTATCGACAATCATTGAATACGTATGAAAGCTCGTCTGGCAACCGGAACAAGGCTTTTCTCCGCTGCCGATGCCAGTCGTTTCATTACAGGGGCCGCCGGGATTGACACCACAGTGCAACGTACCGAAAACGGAGCTTCGTCCATTGATGTCTTCCATAATATCGATCTCGCCGTCATTCGGCCAGTTCTTGTCTGCCCGAAATTGTGCGCCGAGCATCCAGAACGCAGGCCAGTAGCCAGCCGCCGCAGCGCCAGAGATATCGGGTTGCTGAACTGAGGCGCTCACCTGCAACTGACCACCCACGGGTGCCGCAAAATCTGCGCGCTGCGATTCAACGCGCCCCGATGTCCAGTTTCCATTGCCGTCGCGAATGGCAGTCATCTTCAGATGACTGTTGCCATCCTGCTGCACATTCGCCGTGCTATTTGTCATGTTCTCGATCTCACCTGTGCCCCAACCCGTTCCGGTATCGTAGCGCCAGTTGTTCGTGTCAAGGCCAGTACCGGCACCTCCTGTGAAATCGTCACTCCACACTGGCGTCCAGGTGGGAGCTGCATGAGCTTTCTGTATCCCATATGGAGACAGGATGCCTACGGCTGCACTTATCAGTAGTGCGAGCAGTGGCAGCGTAACAACAAAAAGAGTTCTTGATGTACGGTAGTACTGAGAACAGGTCGCCCGTTTCTCTTGAGGAAACGTGTACATAAATTGTCCCTTTCCAAGCATGAACTACATATACAGAAAACAGTAGTAGTTTCTGTATAAACCCTAAATGAACTTTGCGGAGGTAAGAATACCCTTACCACCTTCTACAGAGACGAAAGATATTCAATGCGAAAACTGATGTTCAGTTTCCACAGAAAGAGTATCGATAACAGAACAACGAGACGATAGGACAACCATATATACTATTCTGTAAAAAAGAGAGAAGAAAAACGTGTGTGTCTTTTGAGAGAATAGAGATGATGCTATAAACCGATTTCAAGAGATCGAGGCGCGCCACTAGATGCTCGTACGATCAGGCGTGTTGGTACTCGGATACGGGGAGAGGCACCCTGGATATTCTCGAACGAATGTATTGGTTCTTGCTGCGTAGATTGTTTTTGCGCCCCTTTCTCAAGATGATGATTCTGATCAATCATCGTTATAAGAACTTCGAGGGCTTTCTGTCCCATCTCAGAAAAAGGCTGTCGAATAGTGGTGAGAGAGGGGCGTATGTGAGCTGAGAAACTATTATCGTCAAAGCCAACAATAGCGATATCCTCTGGCACACGGATGTTTTGCTGCTCCGCAACTTCTAAAACTGCATAGGCCATTTGATCGTTGGCAACGAAGATAGCAGTAGGCCAGTCACTTCTCTTTCGTGAGAAGAGCATCGTGGCGCACTCACGTCCACTGGCAGGCGTAAATGTTCCTTGAAGCAGCAATGTTGGATCGACAGAGATTCCGGCATCCTGTAAAGCCTGACAATATCCCTGATAGCGTTCAACGGAGCAGTAGTAGCTTTGAGGTCCTAGAATATGAGCAATGCGCAGATGTCCGAGCTCGATGAGATGGCGCGTGGCCTCATAAGCGCTGGTAACATTATCAACACCGATCCATGGAAGAGTTGCAGGTTTTGTCTGGTCATCGATCGTAACCACAGGGAAACCGCGCTGAAAGCGGTTGGTGAGATGACGCGAAAGCTCGCCAGGAAAAATTGCCAGGAGACCAGCAACCATATTCATACTCAGAATATGGTCGAGCACATCAGAATGGTTGCGCTCAAAACCGATGCTGTAAAGCACCATCTCGTAGTCAGTGCGCTCAATAAATTCAGCAACACCGTGCATAATTTCGGGAACAGAGGGCCATGTCAAGGGAGGAGCAAGCACACCAATCAAACGTGTGTGGCCACCAGCCAGTCCAATCGCGGTGACACTACGAACGAAGCCGTACTCTTGCACGACTTTTTGCACGCGTTCACGCAGGAGAGAATTGACGGATGGATTGTGGTTGAGAACCCGCGAGACCGTCGCTTTTGAAACACCCGCAATCCGTGCAATATCCTGAATCGTCATCTTATTGTCCATGCTGCTTCCTTGCTCCTCTGCAATATCTGGACAGAAAAATCGTTTCCCCGTATCTGTACGAAGCGCGTCTACGTTGATAACTAAAATGTAAATCAGAAACCGGTTTCTGTCAAGGGTATGAGAAAGAAGACCCCCCAAAACGGCTACGAGGTGCTTATGTCAGCGAATGGATAGAGGAGTTTCATATCGATTGCTTTTTCTCCACAATTTGAGCTCTGCCCAAATTG
>JACDAE010000660.1 GCA_013695595.1 Ktedonobacteraceae bacterium
TGCCCGCGCTACCCATGTTACCCATGATGCCAGTATTACCTCCGCTTGTATTCCCCGATGTCATTGTCTCGGCTACAGAATTGCCAGTGAGAGGCTGCGAATCTGAAGATTCGTAGCCTGACGCAGGCGAGAATGTCGCAGGATTAACTGCATTTCCCCCTGATTCAGTTGAAAACATTGCTCCCGATCCTGGTGACAACGGGCCAGAATTTCTTCCGGATGGCCCAAGGATCTGCGCGAGCAACTGCTGCGCCTGTATATTACGTGCATCCGCACGTAGTACTTCTTCACATTGCACTCGCGCTTGCCCAGGATGATCGCTAAACAGATACCCTTGAGCAGCCGCGAGACGCTCCTGAATCATTGCTGCTATATCTTTTTTCTCGAAGTAGTAACCAGCCAGACGCTCATGAGGTTCAGGGTTGCCGGGAGACAACTGAACGGCCTTTTGCCAGGCAGCTTCGGCGCGTGCCCCCTGACCAGCTTGCGAGTAGAGATCCGCTAGATGCAAATAGGCTCCGTACGCATCATCGCGTCGATTCAAAATCCCATATAGCTCCGCAGTTTTGCTCAGTGCAATTACGTTACCAAGATCATGACGCAAGATATATTCATATTCATTTAGCGCCAGTTGCCACTGTTTCGTCTGCATATAGCAGAAACCCATACCACCACGTGCAGTCGCATCTTCTGGGAACTCCGAGAGTGCTTTCTGGTACTCTAGCATCGCCTCCCTCCATTGGCTATCCCAACGATGGCGGTCGGCTGCATTAATCGCTGCACTAAATACTTGTCTGTTCCCAGGCATGAAAGGTTCACTTTCTTAAACGAGCGCATCCGATAAGGATATCAACCCTTTACCAGGACGTTAGCAGGCCTGGTTCAATTAAAATTAGGGTACTACAAATCCAGGATCTCAACACTTCTTTTAGTACTAAAGTACTTACCTTTTCCCCAAATGTATAACAAAAGGTCACTCGTATACAAAAAACGTGCCCAGATCGTCAATCTACCCACGGTAATTGATGAACTGTAAAGGAACCGTATAATCCTTCTGTTTCAACAGAACAATTATCGCCTGTAGTTCATCTCGGCTCTTTGCAATAACACGGATCGTGTCTCCTTGAATTTGTGGCCGAACTTTTGGATAGTTGTCTCGAATATATTTGTTGATCTCCTTCGCCAGTTCTTGCGAGATTCCCTGCTGCAAGTCAATAACCTGGCGTACACGACTGCTGGCCGCTGGCTCTTCCTTACCCGGCTTAAAAATCTTCAGCGACAGATTTCGCCGTACAGCCTTCGTCTCAAGGATATCACGTACGTTCTTTAAGGTGAGCGTACTATCAGTAAGAATAGTAATATTGTCCTTACTATGAGAAATCTCTGTTTTCGTATCTTTCAAATCATAACGGGTCTGCACTTCGCGCCGCGTCTGATCGATTGCATTGAGCAATTCTTGCTCATCGAACTGCGATACTATATCAAATGAACAGTCACCTGCCATCGAAATCTCCTCTTTGTTCTATCCCTTAGCCTAAAAAGGCTAGTCGAATGTATGTTTGTTTTCAATTATGTACATGTCTGGTGACTACAAAAATTCGCCTTTGGGGCCATTGTAGCTTATTTCACAGCATATTTCCACTTCTCAAGCTGAAAGTCATATTCAAAACCCCTCACCATCCCATTACACAGAGGATCTATACCTGTTTTATTGATATAGGAAATCTGGACTTACACCATTTTTGCACTGGCTATTCTTTGCATATTATTCACTGCCATACAAAATGCCTGTTAGCAAGGTGGTGCCCCTACCCGTCTTTCCCCGATAAGATGCTTCAAAAAATGCCCCTTTTCGCATGTGATATCATATACATGAATAATCTGTTGAAGAGGAAGCGTTCATGCCAGCAACTATCTATAATAGTAAGCAATTTGTGACACAACTCTCGGAAGAGTTACAACGTAAAGCCATTAAGTTTCATACTCAGCACGCGCGTCCAGCACACTTAACCCAGGTGATCGTGGGGCACGATGTAGCAGCAGAAGTCTATAATCGTCAACTGACTCATGCCTGTCAAACGATTGGCCTGGACTGCACAACTCTGGCATATCCATTTACTACTGATGAAGCGCAACTACGCACCGACATTGCGGCATTAAACGACAACTCAGAAACCGATGGCGTTATACTCCTCCTCCCCCTCCCATCTCATATCCGCCAACGTATCGTGACTGATGTACTACGTCCCGAAAAAGATGTCGATGGCCTGGGAGCTCGCAACGCTGGCAATCTGTTGCTTGGTTTTCCCAGCTTTATCCCCTCCACTGCCGATGCCGTCTTGAGAATAGTAGATGACGCCAATATTCCTATCGCTGGACGTAACGTTGTGATCGTGGGACGTAGCAACATCGGCGGCAAACCCATCGCGCTGGTCCTGATGCAACGCGATGCCACCGTGACGATCTGCCATTCTTACACTACCGATCTCGCCTCTATTACCAAAAGCGCCGATATCCTCGTGGTCAGTGTTGGTCGTCCAGCTCTCATTGATGCCTCTATGGTAAAGCCGGGAGCTATCGTCCTGGATGCCGGCATCAACATGGTCGATGGCAAAGTAGTAGGTGATATTGATGTAGAAAGTGTTACGAAAGTTGCCTCATTCATGACGCCAGTACCAGGGGGGCTTGGTCCACTTACACACCTGACGCTCATTCGTCATACACTACTTGGTCCACAATAATAAACACCAGTGTATCTCTACTTAGCCTCTTCGGATTTGAGAGGTATACTTTCCACAATGGAGGCGTGGGGGAGCAACTATTTCTTCTCGACCCGCTCGAGGGTACTGAAATTTACACGTGCACCAGATTTGCGCTTGAGGGGTACCAGCAGGTACCCCATATGAACCAGCGACTTTATCTCAATCCCAAAGGGGCGTAACTTGAGACGACAACGACCGAGGAGATTTCTCACAGGGCGCATTACGACATCTACTGTTCCTTCTTCAAGGCCCCATAATACCTTCTCACGGCATGCATCTATACTCTTGCCCGTCATCGCCGCTAAAACAGCCTCATAAGGACAATATTCAGGGTAGTTCTTGAGTAGCGCATCAATCACATACATCTCGCTGGGGCTGAGCAACTGCTGTTCGAGAATCTCCTCACCTACCACCAGCGAGAGGATTCCCTGGTCATAATTCAAAATAAGATGAGTGGTCTCGGCTAACAAAGGGTGCAACTGAAAGTACTTGAATTGCTGGCTCATGGTTTGTATCCTTTAAAATAGAACTTATGTTCTATACTAACAGACCGGGAACACGCCGTCAAGCCATTTCATACCTTGCAGAGATCTCATTTGTCGCGTCTCGATGTATCCTTGCTCACTATGGCCTATGTGGAAACTTCAATTGCCTCTCCTGGTACGCTATGCTATACTGCCTCAAAAAGAAGGAGATCTCAAGTTGACCCAGGACACATCAAACATGCAAAACCCGTTCATTGTTGGGGAACGTATTTACTTACGTCCACTGGAACCCTCCCAGGATAATCACCTGTACTCTACGTGGCTCAATGATGAGGAGATTCGTCGCTATTTTTCCATCTACCCTACGAGTGACGCACGCGGCAAGGAACGATTGGAGAACCTATATAAAGATTTTCGCCACATCATTTTTGGCGTCGTACTGAAAGAAGATAACCGTCTGATCGGCCTGGTTGGCCTCAAAGATATCAATATTCTTAACCAGAGCGCTGAGTTCTATGTCATCATTGATAGCTCCACTCATGGACGCGGCTATGGAACCGAGGCGACAAAATTAATGGTACGCTACGGTTTTATGGAACTTAATCTGAACCGCATCCAGACACAGGACATGGAAGGCAACATAGGCGGCTGGCGTGCCGACGAGAAGGCTGGCTTCAAATACGAAGGCACCTTGCGTGAAGTTATTCCTCGCTTCGGCAAATTCCATAACGTGAAGGTCTACAGCCTGCTCCGAAGCGAATTTATGGAAAATCAATAAAGGTTATTCCTATGAGTATTACGATTCAAGAAGTTACTGACGCGCAACAGTGGAACACATTTTTGACCAGTCAACCACGTGGCCACCTGTTGCAATCATATGAATGGGGCGAACTGAATCAGTACCTGGGCGGTCGCATCTATCGCCTGGGTGCGCTGGATAACGGTCGTTTAGTTGGCGCAATGTTACTCTCAGTTGCGCCCGTCCCCTTACCAGCTTCATTGCCCGGTGTCCATTTTAGCTGGCTATACAGCGTGCGTGGCCCCACCGTCGAACGACCTGATTCGCCCGCGCTGGCTGCGTTGATTGAATATGCACATAAAGTTGCAAAGAAAGAACACGCTGTTGTTTTGCGCGTTGAGCCGAATATTGCTGACGATGATCCCGACATGGATATATGGCTTGCCGCGTACCATAAACTGGGCTTCCATTCTAATCCCACTTCGGTACATGGCCGCCGGAGCTGGGTTCTGGACATCACTCCACCCGCCGAAAAGCTGCTCGCCGATTGCAAAATGACGTGGCGGCAGAATATTCGCGCTTCTGAGCGTAAAGGTGTCATCGTTCGCGAGGCCAATGGGGAAGAGGATTTCGATACATATTATGCACTTCTGACCGTCACCAGCGAGCGCGATGCCTTTTTTATCCATAACAAAGAGTATCATAAGGAAATTCTACGCCATTTTGCGAGCAAGGGCGATGCGATCCTCTACCTGGCGGAGCATGAGGGCGAAGCTCTTGCAGCCAAGATGCTGATCCGCTTCGGCGATTGGTGCTGGGATATGTTTGGTGCCTCCTCCAACAATAAACGCAATCTCAAGGCAACATATCTGCTGCAATATCGCTGCTTTCTGTGGGCGAAAGAGCGCGGATGCTCCTATTTCGACTTCCGCACCATCCCCGAAATTCTGGAACCTGGTGAAGAGATGTGGGGTGTCTACGAATATAAAAAAGGCTTTGGCGGCTTCTCACGCCTGAATATGCCCACCCAAGATTATGTCTATCGTTCTTTCATTTATAATAGTTGGCGTAAAATGGTAGAGATGCGCCGCGCTCAGCGTCACAAGGAACGTCAGAAAGTGGAGCTAGAGCGGGCGGCACGCGGCAAAACTGAAAAAGAATAATACGCTCATTCATAAAAAGGAATAATACGAATGGAAGCTCAAATTATCACTGATCGCCAGCACTGGGACGATTTTGTTGCTGCATCGGTGTGTTGCAATATTACACAATCATACGCATGGGGAGAACTCGCGCAGCATGTGGGTGCAATCGAGCCACTACGCGTCGGGGTGGTAGATGACGCTGGCAACCTCTGTGCCGCCATGCTTCTTCTTGTCACACGTGCTCCTATCCTGAACAAAATCTACTTTTATGCGCCCCGTGGACCCGTTATTGACAACCCCAATTCACCTGCGATGACCGTTCTTCTCAATTTTGTAAAAGCAGAAGCGCGGAAACGTGGCGCATTTATGCTTGAGATCGAACCGAGCGTAGCAGATGATGACACAATCTGGCAACAAGCACTCAAACGGATCGGTTTCCGCACCAATCTCTTTGCCAAACATGTCCGTCACGAATGGGTGCTTGACATTCGACCCGATGAGAAAACACTTCTCTCAGGTATGAAAGAAAAGTGGCGCTACAATATACGTCTGGCTGGTCGTAAGGGCGTGACTGTACGAAGGGGTCAGGGGCAGGCCGACCTCGATACATTCTATCGCATCTATGAAACCACCAGCGAACGAGATCAGTTTCACATCAACAGCAAAGCTCACTACGAAGATATCATGCGCCTGTACGGTGAAGGCGATCACGCAGCGCTCTTCTTAGCTGAATATGAGGGGCAGGCCATCGCTGGCACGATCGTCCTGACATTTGGACGCTGGAGCTGGTACATGTTTGGTGCCTCCTCCAATGAACAGCGCGAACGCATGCCCAATCACCTTTTACAATGGACCGGCATGCAATGGGCCAAAGAGCACGGTTGCTGGTACTACAACTTTCGTGGCATCCCAGATGTCCTGGAAGAGGGACAGGAGCTATGGGGCGTGTATGTTTTCAAGCGTGGATTTGGTGGCTACCCTATGCGTTCTCTGGAGACCCATGATCTCGTGTATAACCCCTTGCTCTACGAAGCCTACCGCAAACTCCTGGATGTCAAACGCTGGCGCGATGAACAAAGACGCAAGAAAAGCGTTGCAGTACATGCATAATAGCATGCTTGAATACAATAAATAAAAACAAGAACAAGATTGACACAAAGTGCCTCATCTCGTACAACTTTGCTTACTTGCGGCAATGAGCAACTGAACTCAACGTGCTGGAATTGCTTGAACGAGCGTTTGTTGAAACAAACATAAGCTAAATTGAGATGGTATCTCAGACGATACCATCCCAATTCTTTACACGAAGCCTGGTATTATTTCATACCGATAGAGAAAACATGTAACTGCCCTTGATTGGCATGAGCTGGCATCGTGACGCTCTTCACGGTTTTTCCTTGCTGCAAAGCAACAGAGGTGTAGAACACGTTCGGCATCTGTCCCAACTGTACACCGTTCGGCGCGTTGCGGTAAGGGGTCGTTGTAACCACCTGGTTTCCATTCAATGGCATTGACCTGCCACCATTTAACGTCCAATCGCTAAACGCCAGCGTGAATGCCTGTGTCGAACCATCTGTATACGTGATGGTTCCATTACCCATCGATGGACCGAAGCTTGATGATCCCAGGAATGCGAGCGTACGCGCACCCATAGCAGCAGTGACTGGAATAACCTGTCCCTGCGCCATCACATTATCAGGCGTACCCGCTGCCGAGGAAGGCCATACGAAAGTAACACCATTGAAGACGATCTTCTTTCCTGGAGTGAGGCCCGCATTCCGCAAAGCCTGAGCGGAATAACTGAATCCCGCAGTATCAAAGTTAGCTACAGCCATATTAGCATCGCTACTGATACCGGCATTGTCAAAAGGTACCATAGTTGGATTTGGCGTCCCAGTTCCCGTCCCTGTGCCAGTTCCCGTCCCTGTGCCAGTTCCCGTTCCAGTTCCCGTCCCAGTTGGATTGTTGGGACAAGTAACAGTGACGGTTCCGTTAGCAAAAGCTACAGTACAAGTTTGTCCATTGATAGTCGCTGTTCCCATACAACCAGCAACCGCCGTTCCATTCACGTTGCAATTTGGAACAGTAGCTCCGGTACCTGTTCCCGTGCCCGTGCCTGTCCCGGTACCTGTTCCCGTGTTAGCAATAGTAAGAGTAGCAGCAGTAACCACACCATTTCCATCAGTGGTCAAAGTAACAGGATTCTGAATATTGAGCAGACCAATACAGTTCAGACCATTGGCCCCCAAAGTTGCATTGAGGCGATTCGCCAGGAATGTGAACAGTGAGTTCGCTGTCGCACCACCATCAGGAGAGGGCTGTTTCTGGAAGGTTTGCATATCAAGTTGCAAACGAGGCAGAGAAATGCTGATCAGGTTTTTACAATAGGCTGTTGTATTAGCATCATTCAATGTAGCAGCAGGCATCTGATTCACGCCTATACGATATGCATTCACTTTTGCCAGGCTAGCATTGTTATTAACCAATACCATCTCATCTGCCGATGGAACCAATGCTATTGGCGCTGCCTGATTAGCGGCTGCCTGCAACTCGTCCGTTGCCAGCGTAGCAGTCATTGCTCCTGCATTTGCCAGGTCAGGTACCTGCCAGGATTGACAACCCAGGATTGGATCCTCGATGCGCGAGAGTAGCGCATTATCGCTTGGATTCCCTAACGTTGTCGCGTTCGGCAAGTTTCCTTGATTGGCAGTTGACATCTGAGCGGTCTGCCCATTTGCATTTGCCAGATACTGAGACTGCACATTATCACTCTGATCCATGTCGACAAGACCAAAGCTGCGCGTTGTGGGACATGGCTGTCCATCATTTGCCATTCCAAGCACGGGAACTTTTATCTTATTCGCCTGGATTGCTGCATTCACCGCCTGGAAAAATTGTGGAGCATTACAATATGCAAATTGTCCGAAGTCAGAACCACCAAGGCCGTTGACGCACTGACCACCATTCACATCACCTCTGAGGTGCAGAATAGTACCATTGAAACCGAACCAGAGGCCAACAATAGCTCCCTGAGGGATCTGAGGTACAACTGGTGCAATCGCTGGCTGAGTGCCTTTATCAACCACCAGTGGCTCGTAAGCAGAAATGGTATTCGTGGCTGGATCGAAAATTACGGCTTGCACAAATGCTGATTGACCTGCATTTGCCTCGTTACAGGCTCCCTGTCCTGCATCCGTGGCCGCTAACTGATAAGGAGTTGCCAACCCTTGAGCGGTTAAAGGGTTTTTAGGGATACGCAAAGAACAATTAGGATTGATTGCTGCCGCGGCATGGGACCTTATATAGGGCAAAACAAATACTGCCCCCGCAATAAGAGCCAATACAACCGGAACGCTTAGCCCTACCAATAGTAGTGGTGAGCGACGACGCCTCTGTCTGGGCGAATACATCGAAGTTTCCAGAGGGCTTGAAGGAACTCGTGGTTTCGTAAGCATTTTGTTTCCAAACACCTTTCAATTTTTGAATGCAGATCCTTCCGCACTACCTGATGTCGTGTGTCATAGACATCTACTCATCAGATAGATAAAAAACACAACATACCAACGGGCATCATGCCAACTATTGATACCATCGCGCATTTTCTTAAATATATAGAAGAAAGAGAGCCACAATAGAATATTGTGATTTGGAGTGATCATTATTGAAATGTTATTTGGAATATGTTTCTCTACAAACGATATTATCACGGAACTCTTGAATATTGCGGATACCATTTACAAATTAGCATAGAGGTACTATCCAGGCTAAGACACCTCAACCTGGATATGGAGAAATTGAGTGGAGTTGAAGTCAATCCTGAGTAGCACTACGCTGTTGGGCTTCCTCAATCAAACTGATCAAGTATTGCAGTTTTTCAATAGTATGCTGTGCGTTACGTTTATTACGATCATAACCATCAGGGGCAAGTTGCTGAAACCAGATGCCAATATCTTCCTTCGAAGTGTCATACCACTTGGCATCAGCCTGTAAACGTAGATAGACACGCATCTGTGGATCTTGCTTCTTGCGCACTCCTGGTTGCGGAGAGGCATTAGCGCTCTCTTTCTCATCATCCGCTATCGCTTCCGCCAACTCTGTAGAAGGATGGAGTTCACTGTAAAGCGCATCAACATCTCCACTACGAAAGAAGGCATCACGACCAACTCCACGATGCGACTTGATTCGTCCCTCTTTGATCCACTGCTCAAGCGTCACGCGATCAATCCCCAGCCGACGTGCGGCCTCCCCAGCATCAACAAAGGCAAAACCTCTGCCGCCAGATTTACTTACCATGACTTTTTTCCTTTTTTAGCGCTGCTGCAATGTAATACCGAGTCCATCTGGATCACGCAACACTGCCAATATCACTCCCGAAGATTGCTTCTGCGGTGGTAATACGAATGCAATATCTTGTGCCTTCAATGTCTCATATGCTGATTGGAGATCGTCAACCATAAAACCAAGTTGAGCCACACCGGCTGGTGTACGACCAGGTTGATCGGCAGGTTTGCTGGCAGGGGTAGTATGAAGAGCTATCGTTGTTGTGCCAGTGCTAAACTCGGTCCAGCCAGGGGACGTGAACTTGAGTGGAAGACCCAGGATATCCCGGTAGAACGCCAACGAACGATCCATATCGCTTACATAAACAATAAAGTAATCAGGTTTCTGAAATTGTATCGACATCGGTAGAATTCTCCTCTTTTACACGATAAAACATTAAAAGCGTGCTTCCATAGCGGCGTTCATCGCTCAGCATTAAATGCTTGCATTGGATTGCCGCTACGCCTTCACGCTCTTTGGGGTGAATCTGCACAATCACTAACCCATCATCTGCTACCAGGGGCGAACTATCCAGTACTTCCAGAGCACGAGCTGCCATGCTCTGATATTGTGGTGGTGCAACGTAGATAATATCATATGCTACCTTCTGGATTGATTGCGACGAGGCGCTGTTCTGCTGTAAAAACTTGAAAGCATCACCATGCAAGGTTTCTGCACGATTGGCAAGGCCAGTAATCTGGAGATTCTCACGTAGCAGTTTCAGCACTTTATAATTCATCTCAATAAAGGTTGCATGGGCCGCGCCACGGCTCAACGCCTCAATACCTACGCTGCCAACTCCACCAAAGAGATCCAGGAAGCGGGTATCCTCTACTTCGCCCGATAGGATATCGAACAGGGCCGTCTTCACACGATCAATAATTGGGCGTGTACCCATGGTATCTGGCGCTTTCAGCCTGCGTCCTTTCGCCTCACCTGCCACTACGCGCATGTTATCCCTCCTCCAGAATCGCCAGGACGGCCTCTACTTCGCTTATAAAATCATCTTCCTTGGCCCATGAAATCAATGCCTCAACCTGGTCAACTTTTAACTTTCTAACATTCGTCACGTTCCACACACCCGCCACCAGATCTTGCAATTGTTCCGGAGTAATCTGCGAATCTACTATATTCGTTAATACCTGCTGACGCGCTTGATTCGATTGGGTGGCCCCACGCGACTCGCGCAAATTATCCAGCTTATTTCTTGCCTGTACACGCTCCTGCGCCGTCAACTCACGTGGAAAATCGAAATCCTCCAGATCATCCTCGCGATCTTCTCCCGGCCCAACCTCTTCTTCGAAAGCATACGAGGGTTCTTCTTCACCTACCGCCCTGGTACGTTCCCCATTCGGATAGGCAGCAGGCTGCGCCGGTTCAGATTGTTTCGAGGACGTGGCAGCAAGCGGACCAGAGTTCTGGCGCACAGGTGAAAGTGCAGTCGATACCGTTTCGCGCCCTCGTTGTTCTCCCTGATCTGCAGCCTCTTGATTCACAATTTTCTGTAGTTGCTCGACAGCTTCACGCAAATTAACGCTGGAGAGGGTTTTTATCTTGAGTAGATCCATCGCCTGTTTTGGATTAAGTCCCATATTCTCACGGATGTACCCTATGAACTGTTGTAGCGAAAGGTTGCTACTATCACCCATAGCAGGAATAGAGGGCATACTCGCGCCAATATTGAGCCGCGTCGGTGGCACAGTCGCAACTGGCTGATCTACAGGTTCGAGCATATCTTCATGTGCTCGTGTCGCAGCGGATTGTAACGGTTGCGGCCCTGTTTGAGGAGCAGGCAGAGAAGCGGGTCTCGGCTGCGGAGTCGACCTGGCAGATGGAGCGGGTGGTACAGGGACCTTTCCCTGTGTCGGCTGCACACGTTGCAACAACTGCGCCACCCGATTTTCCACATGACCAGCGACCTGATTCATACCTGCATCAGCCTCGCGCAACAATTGCTCGCGTACCTCCTCGCTGGCACCAATGGGCATAGGAATATTTATTTCAAATGTATACGAACGCCCATTCGCATTTACCTGCGTCCCATAACGCAACCAGATATATTCACCCGCGCGACCAGAGTCCGCTACCTTATTTCCTCGATTGTCCATAGTACCTCCTGCATACGACTCCATCAGATTTACATAATGATAAGAGTATGATCGATCACACCCATGGGGTATGTATGTGCACGTACATTATATCAAAAACATACCTATGAAACACCCTTATACGAGCCAGATTCAGCGTGTCCGGATCATCATACCCGTGTATCAGCCAGATTCCTCGGACTTAGAACAGCGAATGTACAAAAACTCGACCAAAAAACTGTATCACCCTTGCCAAACGCTACGTTCTAGTGTATGGTACTCTTGTAAGAATAGTAGTATATATACGTGCTACTATAGCAAGTGGCAACCGATCAAACAACATTGTATAGACACTTAAAGCAATGGAATACGCCTGAGAAAGTTGAGATGAGAGACACATTATGATCAGCCCTTCACCCACTCAACAACCACCCGCCCCAGAGCGGGTGCAACCAGGGTCAACCCCTATCCGACGAAGAACAGGAGAAACTTCTGCCGCCCGCTTCATTAAAGCTCTTCTTCGCCCTATCTTCAAAGTCTTCTATTTTATAATCAACGGCATACGTACGCATAAGCTTCTCACCTTACTGGCGATTGTGCTTCTC
>JACDAE010000661.1 GCA_013695595.1 Ktedonobacteraceae bacterium
CTTTTATACGATGTACTATCAGCGGCCTCCTGGTAAGAAGGTGATCAGGGTATGTACCAGTATCGCATGCTATCTGCGCAATTGTGATGCACTGGTAGAGCATCTTGAACAACGCCTGGACATCAAGCGAGGAGAGACAACTGCTGACGGGAACTATACATTGCTGACATTTGAATGTCTGGCTTCCTGTGGTACTGCGCCTGTATTGCAAGTCAACGACGATTTCGTCGAGAATCTGACGCTGGAGAAAGCGGATGCGCTGTTAGAAAAGCTGGATCAGGAACTAAAGAAACCACCTGTAGGGGCTACGCCGACAACGCCTGAGTAGGGCCATGTTGACCGTGCCTCGATCAATAGAGGATAAGCATATGCCAGAACTAGTTATCACGAAGAATTTAAATGTTCCGGGTATCGATACCATTGATGTCTATCGGCAGAATGGTGGTTATAATGCCCTGGCAAAGGCGCTCAAAGAATATCAGCCAGAAGCCATTGTCGATCTTATGAAGACGTCAGGACTGCGTGGACGCGGGGGAGCCGGCTTCCCGACTGGCCTGAAGTGGAGCTTCCTGGCCAAAAATAATATGCCGCGTTACCTGTGTTGCAATGCTGATGAGAGTGAACCGGGTACCTTTAAAGATCGCATGTTGATGGAGAAAAACCCTCACCAGTTGGTCGAGGGAGTAATCATTACCAGTTATGCCTGCCTTGTCGGACTTGCTTTTATTTATATACGTGGAGAATTGGGGTTAGCTGGTCAGCAGGTGGAGCGTGCAGTACAAGAAGCCTATGCCGCAGGCATGCTTGGTAAGAACGTGATGGGTAGCGATTATAGCCTTGATATTATTGTGCATCGTGGGGCGGGCGCGTACATCTGCGGTGAAGAGAGCGCGTTGATGGAATCATTGGAAGGCAGACGTGGATATCCGCGCCTGAAGCCACCATTTCCTGCCGTCGTTGGTCTGTATGGCGGCCCTACCGTAATCAATAACTGTGAGACGCTGTTTAGTGTGCCGCCTATTATAGAGCATGGCGCAGACTGGTATGCCAGCTTTGGTACCGAGAAAAGCAAGGGAACGCGTATTTATGGGCTGAGTGGTCATGTGAAAAAGCCAGGGAACTACGAATTGCCTCTTGGTACACCACTGCGCACGCTCATTTATGATGAGCAATATGGTGGTGGCATTTTAGGTGATAAGCAACTCAAAGCGGTTATCCCTGGCGGTTCCTCTACATTTATCCTGGGTGCAGACAAGGTTGATACCCCCCTGGATTATGAGTCAATTGCCGCTGTAGGTTCTATGCTTGGTTCTGGTGGTGTCATCGTTATGAACGAGGATACATGTATTGTCGGTGCCATTCTTCGTATGAGCGAGTTTTATCGCGATGAGTCGTGCGGGAAGTGTACTCCTTGTCGTGAGGGCACCTACTGGATGACCGAGATTTTAGAGCGGCTGGAGAGTGGGCATGGCAAAATGAAAGATGTTGATTTGTTAATGGATATTTGCGATAACATCAGCGGAAAGTCATTTTGTCCTCTAGGTGACGCAGCCACCAGTTGCATTACCAGCGGCATTAAATTATTCCGTGCAGAGTTCGAGTATCACGTCACGCATGGTCATTGCATGGCCGGAGCAGGCCGTACCCGTGTTGAGACCGAAGCAACGCAGGAAGCTTCGCTCCACGCTGGGGCATTATAAACTAGAAAACGTATTAATACTCATTCAGAAATGACGCATTGTATCTCGCTTTCAGCTTATCTGAATGTAAGGAAAGTATATATGCCAGAAGAGAAAAAACAAGAACTCGTCCATCTAACTATAGATGATATCCCGGTCGAGGTGCCTCCTGGGACGTTGGTGTGGGCGGCGGCACGTCAAGCCGGAATAGAAGTTCCTATTTATTGCTATCATCCCAAAATGCCACCATTGGGCGCATGTCGTATGTGTTTTGTTGAAATCGAGAAACTGCCCAAACCGCCACAAACGGCGTGTACAACGCCCGTCAGTGAAGGTATGGTTGTGCACACCAAAACGGACAAAGTGCTCAAAGCACGTAAGGGTACATTGGAGTTTCTGCTGATTAACCACCCCTTGGATTGTCCTATCTGTGACAAGGGTGGGGAGTGCGATCTTCAGGATTTCACCTTGCGTCATGGCCCAGGCGGAACGCGTTTTGACCTCGATAAACGTCATTATCAAAAACCTGTTCCCGTGAGCAATGACGTGATGCTCGATCGTGAACGCTGTATTTTATGCCAACGCTGTACGCGTTTCAGCTCGGAGATCTCGATGGACAATGGGTTGGTCATGATCTCGCGCGGTTATAAAATGGAAGTGGGTACAGCGCCTGATTCAGCCTTCGATTCGGTCTTCTCCGGTAATACCGTCGAAATATGCCCGGTTGGTGCCTTGACCGCCAGTAAATACCGTTTCAAAGCGCGACCCTGGGAACTGAAGCACGTGCCTAGCGTGTGTAATAATTGCAGTGTTGGTTGTAATGCGCGTATAGATGTACGTGTTGACAAAGTTATGCGCTTGACGTCGCGTAACAATGACGAGATTGATGACGGCTGGCTGTGTAATCGGGGGCGCTGGGAATTCGATTATGTTAATACATCTGAGCGTTTGCGCACGCCGTTGATCCGGCGCAATGGTGTACTGACTCCCGCTGGTTGGGATGAGGCATTCGCCTTTATTACAACGAAGCTCAAAGATCTCATAGCTCGTCATGGCGCACAGTCGGTAGCTGGCATCGGTTCTACGCGTACGACCAACGAGGAAGCGTATCTTTTCCAGAAATTCCTGCGCGATGTCATCGGCACTCCGAATATTGATCATCATCACGGCCAATTCCTGGGGGCACGCGATCGCTTAACGGGTCGACCCTGGATGATGACTAATAGTATTCAGGATATCGAAAAGGCATCACACATCGTTCTGGTGGCGGCTGACCCCTATCAGCGGCAGCCAATTCTCGATCTACGCATCAAGAAGGCGATGAAGGCCGGAGCAAGAATTCACATCGTAAATGCACAGGCCACTGAACTGGACCGCTTTGCTGCTATGAAAGTCACTGTTCCAGAAAATAGTGCAGGTATAGTGGCTAAGTTGCTACTCAAATATGCACAGCAAAATGATGTTGTGAAGACCGATGGCTATGAAGATATTCAAGCGAAAACAAAACGCGAAGATACAGCACTCAATGAGGCCGCCTCATCGTTGGGGTTAGAGGTAAATGCGCAGTTGCAGTTGCTGGCAAATGAAATTGCAGGGGCCAGAGGCGCAATTATTCTATATGACGAGATGGCGACCCTTGATCCTGGTTGTGAGGACCTGGCAGCCGATTTACAGGCTCTGGCCGTGATTACCAACAATATAGGTCGTCCCGGTGCGGGCGTTGGACCGTTGTTTGAAGATGCTAACTCGCTAGGTGCCCGTGATATGGGCGTACTACCTGATGCACTTCCTGGCTACCAGGATGTTGCGGCGGCAGGTATGACCTATCATGAGATACTGACGAATCCACAGATCAAAGTGTTGCACGTAATGGGTGCAAACCCGGCGCGTCACCTGCCTGAAAAAGAGCTACCATCAACCCTGGAGTTTATCATTGTGCAGGATATTCTCCTGACAGAGACTGCAAAACAGGCTGATGTTGTGTTGCCGGCAGTAACGTTCGCCGAAAAAGATGGCAGCATGACAAACGTGGACCATCATGTTCAGGCCATTCGTCGCGCGTTACGTCCACTGCCTGGGGCAAAAGCTGACTGGGAGATTCTCACCGGATTGGCGCGTTATTCTGGAGCACAGTGGAATTATGCCCGGCCGCAGGATATCTTGTTAGAGATTGCCGACAGCAATCCTCTCTATGCAGGTCTCATCTGGGAAGATCTGGGTAAGCAGGGAGTAAGAAACATCGAGGAGCAGGAGGTGGCCCGTGCTTGATTTTTTGAATAATGTTATTGTTGCTTCAATTATCAAAAGTGCAATTATTATTGTTGTACTCCTGACCGCCTTCGCGTATCTGACACTGATAGAGCGCCGGGTATTAGCAAAGCTCCAGGGACGCCTGGGACCGAACCGCACCGGTCCATTTGGAGCGTTCCAGCCCATTGCTGACGGCGTAAAGATGGCTTTTAAAGAGCAATTTATTCCCGGCAATGCAAAGAAGTTCGTTTTTGTTATAGCTCCGATCATCTCGACGGTTGTAGCCCTCAGTGCCTTCGCCGTTGTACCCCTCGGTAGGGGTTGGATTATTGGAAAGCCCACCGTGTGGGATCCATGGATCGCCGATATCAACGTTGGCATTCTCTGGATACTCTCGATCTCATCATTGGCCGTTTATGGGATTGTGTTGGGTGGCTGGGCATCGGGCAACCGCTATTCACTGCTCGGTGCATTGCGCAGTGCCGCACAGATGGTCTCGTATGAGACAAGCCTGGGCCTGGCTCTAAGCGGCGTATTGATGTGGTCTGGTTCGCTGAGTATGATCGATATTGTCAACAGCCAGTCGAGCCTGCATGCCTGGTATATTCTCGTACAACCGCTCGGTTTTATGATTTATGTCGTTGCCGCATGTGCAGAAGTGAACCGTGCCCCGTTTGATCTACCAGAAGCAGAGCAGGAACTCACAGCTGGCTACTTGACAGAGTATAGTGGACTACGCTGGAGCCTCTATCAGATGTCCGAGTACATCAACATGATTACTGCCAGTTCAATTGCCGCGACCCTCTTCTTTGGGGGTTGGACGCTCTTTGGGCTGGAAAATATTCCTGTTGTGTCAATCCTGATCTATCTGGTCAAAGTAGCATTTTTCCTGTTCATCTTTATCTGGGTACGCGCCACACTACCACGTATTCGCTATGATCGCCTGATGCGTCTGGGCTGGCAGGTTCTGTTACCGTTGGCAGCACTCAACGTCATCATTACTGCTATCGTAGTCGCGTTGCACTGGCCCTGGGTAATCAACACCGCAGCAGATGTAGTTGTTATTGCAATCATCTTCTTTGTGATACGTCAGCGCAGTTTTACCGAGGGAACGCGCTTTACAGAAAAGGCTGGTCAGGCCGCAACGATGATGCCAACATCAGTAAGATTGGCGAAGTTCGAGAGTGTTACAGTTCCCGCTGTTGAGCCAGTGGTTGAGGAGCAAGAGCAGGATACTAGTGTACGAGTGTAGATGGTAACATGCGTAGGTGACTTTGATTGGATGAACTGAAAACCAGACAATAAGACTCGAGGAGATCATAATGTCTTTTGATATCGTTAAAGGTATGGCCACGACCCTGAAAAATATGGGCCGGAAACCTACCACCGTCTCTTTTCCAGAAGAGGAGCGAGATTTAGCACCGCGTTTTCGTGGGCGGCATGTCTTGCATCGTTATGACAATGATATGGAGCGCTGTGTAGGGTGCTATCTGTGCGCAGGAGCGTGTCCAGCGGACGCAATTTACATCGAGGCGCAAGAGAACACCGAAGAGAAACGCGTCTCGCCCGGTGAACGCTATGCAAAAGTTTTCGATGTGAACATGTTGCGTTGTATCTTCTGTGGCTATTGTCAGGCCGCCTGCCCAACGGGAGCAATCACGCTGGAGCACGAGTATAAACTGGCCTCCTTCCGTCCAGAAGATATGATTTATCATAAAGAACAATTGCTCGAAGCAAAAGGACAGTCTACTGTTGGCTCGAATGAGGTCTGGGCTGATCCAGCACCTCAAGAAGCAGCGCAGCCTCTCCCTCAGGAAGGACGTATTTTCGATGGCTCTCAGGCCAGTGCAGCCGCCGTGGGTCTGGGCAACTATCATACCGAACGTCATGTGCTGTTCACGAACGAAGAACAGGATGAAGACAGAAGGAAATTGGAATGATTGCCGTACAAATATCATTTTTCGTGCTGGCTGTAGCCGCTACGGCCTCTTCAATAGGGGTTATTGCTTTTAAGAATCCTGTGCATAGCGCCTTGAGTCTGATTCTCACGCTTCTCTTTCTAGCGATGTTTTATCTGCAATTGGGTGCGATGTTCATTGCGGTTGTACAAATTCTCATTTATGCTGGCGCTATTATGGTTCTCTTCTTATTCGTGGTCACGATGCTTATACCCGGTGACGCTCAAGAAGTAAAAGATCGCATTGCCTGGCAACGCATCCTTGGTATTATTCTTGGCGTAGTGCTGGTTGGAGCTTTGAGCTTTCTCCTCTTTTCGGGGAATACGCAAAGTATTGGTGTGCATGCCCAGGGCGGAAGCCTTGCAGCTACGGTAGGAAGTAATGATAAGAACGTTGAGGCATTTGGAAATGCACTCTTCCATGGTTTCCTGTTTCCTTTCGAGGTCACCAGTTTACTGATCGTTATTGCTATTCTTGGTGCGCTCGTTTTCGGTCGCAGGGCGTAAAAGAGAAACGACAGGAGGAAACACAATAATGCCTAATCCGTCCGATTTAATGCCGCTCTCGGCTTATTTAACGGTGAGCGCAATTATGTTTACTATCGGTGCGCTTGGTGTTTTGATCCGGCGTAACCCACTAATTATATTCATGTCAATTGAATTGATGCTAAATGCCGTCAATCTCTCATTTGTGGCTTTCTCAACATTTCTCGATTCTGCGGATGGACAGATGTTTGTCTTTATTGTTTTGACCGTGGCTGCAGCAGAAGTTGTAGTTGGTCTGGCACTTATCGTCTCTATCTTCCGCACACGCCGCAATATCGATGTTGACGAGATGAACGTATTGCGAGGCTAATATGATAAATTTGAGCCTGTTAGTGCTGTTGCTGCCTCTGCTAGGATTCATAATCCTGGGCATATTGGGTCGGCTGCTGCCGCGAGGGGCTATTCTCATGATTGGTTGTGGAGCCTGTGGACTGGCTTTCCTGTTCGCCCTCTTCAACTTTTTGAATATGTTGGGTACTCCTGCGTCGGCACGTGTGAGTGATGCAATCATTTATACCTGGATCACATCGGGCAGCTTTTCATTGAACTTTGGCTTGCTGTTTGATCCACTTACGGCAACTATGCTACTTATAGTAACGGGTGTAGGTCTGCTTATACATATCTACTCAGCAGGGTATATGGAAGATGATCCAGGATTCTGGCGTTTCTTCGCTTTCCTGAACTTCTTTATTTTTGCGATGGTGCTGCTCGTTACTGCCGATAATTTCCTTTTCTTATTGGTTGGTTGGGGATTGGTCGGTCTGGCCTCGTTCCTGCTGATTGGTTTCTGGTATGAACGCCGTACTGCGGTAGCCGCAGCTCGTAAAGCCCTTGTCATCAATGTTATCGGTGATGCTGGTCTGATGCTGGCAATTTTCCTGATCTTTACTCATTATGGCTCGTTGAGCTTCCTGGATGCACAAGGATTTACTGGTGTGTTTAGTCACATAAGTAACGTGCCGTATGGCAGTGGTACTGCTACAGTTATCTGCCTGCTCCTCTTCGTCGCTTGTGCCGCCAAATCTGCGCAATTGCCCCTTTATATGTGGTTGCCAGATGCCATGGAAGGCCCAACGCCTGTTAGTGCGCTCATCCATGCTGCAACTATGGTGACGGCGGGTGTCTATCTGGTTGCTCGTGCTAATCCGCTTTTCGAGAATGCTCCAGTTGCGTTGGGAATTGTGGCTGGTATTGGTGGTGCAACTGCACTCTTCGCGGCAACCATTGCAATCTTCCAACTAGATATCAAACGTGTCCTGGCCTATTCGACGATCAGCCAGCTTGGCTACAT
>JACDAE010000663.1 GCA_013695595.1 Ktedonobacteraceae bacterium
CAATTTGGAGCCAGGGTAAGCTCAAGGCCCCGCCACCACCACCCATCCACCCCTACTGGTGGAACGGGATTGGTCGGTGGCAAGCACACGCTCCTCCCCCAGATACCATCATCGATCAGGAGAGGAACGCCTGCCGAGCAAGAGGCGAAGCACCTTTTCGAGCGTCTGCGCAGGATACTGGTCGGCATCCTGCGCACGCCACCCTATAAAGCCGTCGGGACGTATCAGGACAGCTCCGTTGGGTCTCACACCATAGGATGTAAGGAAGCGCTCTGTGGGATCAAGAAAATCGCCCGTACTGCCGATGCGATAGGAAGCTACGACCAGCCCTAGCGCCTGCTCCATACATCTGGCTGCATCTTGCCAGACGCCACCATCACAACCTGTGAGCAGAACAAAGGTGCGACCAAACAGATCGAGCGTCGAAAGCTGTTTGCTATCGTGTTCCAGGATCACATGGGGGGCATGGCTCCCAGGGTATCCCTGCGGATGATGTGGATCTTCGTAGCATACATCATCTTGTGGATGGTCAGAAGCAATGGGCGTATTATAACGATAGCCGAAGGCGATTGCATCGTAGTCAACGCTCTCCACCACAGATTTGCCGTGTGCCAGGGGCGATAAACGTGTAAACATCGCACATGATTGCTCTACCATGAGGCGGTCGACCGGTACCCTCTCCGTGCTATAGGTCGCGAGCAGTTCAGGGCCAGCTTCACCCCGTAGCGTAAAGGCGAGCTTCCAGGCCAGATTATAGGCGTCGGCGATACCAGCATTGGCTCCAAAGGCTCCTGCCGGGGGGCTAACGTGGGCGGCATTGCCTACCAGAAACACGTTGCCCTGCTGGAAATGCTCGGCCACCCAGGCTGCGACCTCCCAGGGGCGGACACTGGTAATCTCAACGGGCAGATCAGCTATCCCGATTGCCTCACGTACAAGGCTAATCCCATGTTGTCCACAAAAGTCGTTCTCGTGCTCCCCCTTATCTGGATAATAAGGTGCGAAGAGTGCAAAGCCCTGACCACTACGGGCGAATACCAGGCACATCCCCTGTCGTGCTGCTGCATTGTTTATAAAGCAGACCGCGAGATTGCGGCTACGTAGCGCCTCTTGCATATTAGTGGAGAAGAGAATACTGATTTGATGCCCCAACGTTCCTGGCCCTTCTACCTTTATGCCTAAGCGCTCACGAATAGCGCTGCGGTGCCCATCGGCGGCGATCAGGTAGCGTGCTCGTATCGTTCGCTGTGCTCTGGCCGTACGATCCCGAATAACGGCGCTAACACCATTTTCATCCTGCTCAAAGGAGACGAGCTTTGTATTGAAGCGTATATCAGCTCCCAATTGCCCTGCTCGTGCCCGTAAGACCGGTTCCAGCATGTCCTGCCCGATGATGCTGCCATGCACTGGACTTATATTGCTGCCCGTCGTATCCTGGGTGACCCAACCCAGTTCTTTTCCCACGAGACTCTCGGCTTTCAGAATACCGCTATTCTGAAGAGCTGGTGATTGGGCCAGGCGAATAGCTTCTTCTGCTCCGACTGTGCGGAAGAATTCCATGGTGCGCATGTTGAAGTTGAAGGCGCGCGGATGGGGCGAAGTGCCAGCATGGGGCTCCAGCACAATACAGGGGATGCCATACCAGGAAAGGAACAGGGACGTGGACAGGCCAACCAGGCTGCCGCCAGCGATTAACACCGGTGTTGTCTCATCGTATCCTGATCTCTTTGCATGTGTGTTGCTCATGTGGTTCTTCTCCTTAAAATGTGAGGCTGTTAGCCTCTATACAAGTACGATACTATGTTTACCTTCCCCTTTCTTAACAGGTTATTAAGGGCATAATGCGCTGCGAAGGAAGTGCGAATGTATCTTGAAGTAGGTGAGCGTATTCTCATATTGAAAAATGTTTCAGGCGTTTTAGTACCGTCATGCGGGTCAAGAAAGTGTCTATCTCAGTCCTCATCGAGGATGGAGAGCATGCTGTAAAAGGAGAAAGAGATGCGTCCATCGTTACAGGCAGCAACCGGTATTCCACAGAAAAATACATCTTATGGAGACGATGCAACGGCTCTCTATAAAGCATATTTTTTTGGCCCTTTTCGTATCATACCCAGGAACCAGCCAATTAATGAGTTTGCCTGGCGTAGGAATAAAGCCAGATCCTTACTAAAATGGTTCCTTCTCAATCCCTCCCGCATGTTTTCAGCGGATCAACTCATTGCATTATTCTGGCCCGGAGTCGATAGAGCATCGGGGCTGCGCAATTTGCATGTGACCACCAACTATCTGCGTCATCTCCTGGAACCCGAACTGCTTCCTTATCAGAAATCAAAATTTATTCGTCGCAATAAGAATAACTTCTATTGGTTTGAGGTTGACGAAAGCTGGTGGGCTGATATCTTCGCCGTCGATGCCCTGCTTGCCTCCTCTCGTGAAGCTGAACAGCGTGGAGATACAGCGGAGGTTATTGCCCATCTGAACAAGATTGCTCGCTATTGCAGTCTGGGCTTTCTGCCTGAAGACGCATACGATGATATCTTCGCACCATATAGGCGGCAATATGAACGTATTGCGACCCAGGTTCTTGAAAGCCTGATTCGTCTTTGTTCGCAAACCGGTATGTTTGATGAAGTGTTCTCTTATGCGCATCAGGCTTTGCTGATAGATCCTTATTGTGAGCTTGCCGTCGCTGCAATCGTCAGTGCGTATTTTCAACAAGGCAATGTCTCAGAAGCCAGTCGCCGCCTGGACGATTTTCAACAATTGCTCAGAGAAGATTTAGACCTGGAACCGGGGAAAGATATCCTTTTGTTAAAAGAGAAATTTTCGCGCTAATAGGATGTATTGATGGCGTCAAGATACTAGTGCGAAGGAAGTGCGAAGTCCTTTTTAAGTTCTTCGCATGTACTATTACAACAAATGAAACGCACAAAGTGAATGGTTCTCTTTTTTATGAGAGCACCATTGAATACCGGCGTAGGCTTGAGGAGGAGATAAGGTGATGGTGACACAGATGCATTTTGATCGTATTGCGCGTGCTATCGAGCTCTGGCTGGATGATAAGTACTCCCTCACGCAGAGTACGTGTACTGAAGAGACGTATCGCGAAACCTTGCTCTCTTTGCGTGCATACCTGCAAGAGAGAGGCATTGATCTGGATAGCATGGTGCCTGACATTACTCCTTATATACAGGCATGGGCTGGTCAACGTGTTTCCACCAGTAAGCGTCAAGGCGATATCGCTCCCTCCACTTATAATCAGCGTATCGCGGCTGTCTCTAGCTTCTATGGCTGGGCAAGCGCTCATGGCGTCTATGAGGGGAGTAATCCCGCTGCGCAACTTGCGCGTGCGACGGTCAGGAAATATGCGAAAGCACGGACCCTGGACCCTCAACTGGTGCGTACAAAACTCAAAAATATTGATCGCTCGACGCCGCGTGGATTACGCGATTATGTACTCTTGCAGGTTGCGCTCAACACCGGACGTAGCGCTCGGGAGATCGTGTCTTTGCTGTGGAGATGTGTGCATATTGATGAGAACGGCATTGTAACGCTTACGTTCGAGCGTTGCAAAGGTGGTAAAACGATGCAGGATGTGCTCGATCCACGCCTCTCGAAAGTATTGTTGATGTACCTGCATACCATCTACGGTGATCAATTAGAGTGCCTTGCTCCTCAGCGGCCAATCTGGGTATCCTTTAGCGATCGTACCTATGGGCAGGCCATCGGAGCACAAACAATCGCCGATATCTGCGAAAATCACCTGGGTGTCTCAACCGTTCACACCTTGCGCCATACGTTCGCACTTACGATGGACGACCTGGGTGCTCAGACGAGTTCGATCCAGGAACGCCTCGGTTACGAAAGCCTTGCAGCTACCAGCGGGTATCTCAGTAGCCTGAGAAGGACACAAGACCTCGCTGTATGGTAGTAATTTGAACTGTATCTTAAAAAAGAAAGAAAAGAAAATGAGAAGAGCACCAGCATATAGAAGGCTACAAGCCCCTGCTTTTTACATGGTTGTTACTCTGGCTTTTTTGCTAATTAGCGCAGGGTGTGGCAACCTGCCAGGTGGACAACAGACGACAACGGGGGGAGCAGGTACGAATGTGAATGTGTTATCCGCCCCACAGGCTCCTCCTGGACTACCAGCCTCTCTGAATATGGGGATGGCGGGTGGATCTACATCTGTAGATAGCTTGAAGGCTCCGCAGCATGCAGCTCACATGAAACGCTTCACGCTTGTTGCGCAGCCCGCACGCCTCACCCTGGGTCCTGGTTTCATAACCGATGCCTGGACCTTTAATGGAACCTCTCCTGGGCCAACTCTGCACGTGGAGCAGGGTGATCTCGTGGTGGTGACGCTCATCAATCACCTTTCGTTCGGGGTGACGATCCATTGGCATGGCATCAATGTTCCCAATTCCGCTGATGGTGTGGCGGGAGCCACTCAGAACGCCGTCAAACCCGGTCAATCGTATGTGTACCGCTTTTTTACGAATGATCCTGGCACCTATTGGTATCACTCGCACCAGTTCAGCGAGGCCGAAACAGATGGTGGTCTGTACGGGATGATCATTGTCGATCCCGCAAAGACAACCTTCCATGCAGATGTGGATTATAGCGTTGCTCTCCACGAGTGGAATAGCAATAATAATCAACTCGTGTTGGCACTCAATACTACTGTTGGAACCTTGAACGAAGCGGCGCAACCCGGCCAGTGGGTACGGTTGCGGATTGTGAATACATCCTCTACTGCATCCAGTGTTCCACAACTGGTGACCCTTGTGGGGGCACCCTTCAAAGTTATCGCGCTGGATGGACATGATCTTAATGGTCCACAGTGGCTGAACGAAACACCTTTGCCTATCGGCTCGGCCCAGCGCTACGACCTGCTTTTCCAGATGCCTTCATCGCGTTCGGTTGCCTTAGTGACTGCAACTGATAGTAATCCGGCACAGTATCAGAATATACCAGCCCTTGTATTTGGTCAGGGGACTGTGCCGACAACGCTTCCTGCCATCAAACCATGGTTTGATCTTACAACATATGGACGACCAGCACATGCGACGATTACGCCACAAAGTCATTTTGATCAGGTGGATAGTATTACGTTAAATAATCAAGTAGGTAATTCATTAGGGCGAATGGGAATGACCTATACGATGAATGGTAAGGTTTTTCCAGATACAGGTATGATTATGGTCAAAGAAGGACAGGTGGTCAAGATTCATTTTGATAATCAAAGTGACCTTTATCACCCGATGCATCTACATGGACACTTCTTTGTTGTGCTTGCTCGCAATGATCGTCCACTTACAGGCAGCCCAGTATATCTTGATACCGTCCTCGTCCCGCCTCACACAAGGTATGACATTGCATTTCTAGCGAATAATCCCGGCGTCTGGATGCTTCATTGCCACAATCTTCTCCATGCTAATTGGGGAATGGATATGATGGTTATGTACAGCAACGTCTCGACGCCTTATACTGTCGGAAAAATATCCGGCAATAGTCCCGATTAGGCGTTGTAAAATATGTGAGAGCATGTCACGATCCATAAAGTTTTATGTTAAAGTCTCACCGCAGATTTATGTAGGTAGTCCAGTTGAGAAAATTCTCATTACTCAACTGGACTACCTACATAAATCGTTATAGAAACTATTGTGGATGATGAGGTGATGGAAAACGAGCGTGAAAATTACCAATAACATGCGAAGCAGTCGCTAAGTAATTTTTAAGGTCAAGGGTGTACATTATATATAACGAGGCAAAACGGAGAAAAGTTCCAGGAAGAAGAGACATCAGAGAAGCATAAGAACGGAAGTGGCATAATGAGTTGGAAAGTAATTAATGCTATTCTGGGGCTGGCAGCCGTCGATGAAGCTTTTTGTCAGGAGCTGCTGAAGAATCCAGCGCAAGCAATACGAGCACGCAATTTTGAACTGACGCTAAATGAGCAAGAAAAAATCAAGCGTATCTTAGCCAAAGATCTTACGGAGTTTAGTCAGAAAGTCCTGATTCTATTTGAGCAAGAAGAGTGAAATCCTGTGTCCTGTAGGTGACAAAAGTAGAAGAGCCCGGATCAGAGAACGCGTGTTCCCTGGTCCGGGTACTCATAGGTGTGGATCCGCAACCCATCAAAAAATGTGGGAGCGCATAAATTCTGTTTGTTCTACCAGGCTATTCTGAAGAGCCAGGCAAATGAGATCGAGCTGGCTTTCCAGATTAAGTGTCTGGCTATTAATTACTAGATCGTATAATTGGTGATCATCGACTGAGCGACCATACACCAGCTTGTGGTAGTATGCGAGGCGGTGATCTTTTTGTTTGATGAGACTATGCGCGTGAGCTTCGCTTATTTGTTCGCGTTGCATTACATAGTAAACACGTTGAGCTAATGGTGCTACTATCCGTATATGCAACACATCAGGCTGATCTGCCAGGATGACCTGTGATCCACGTCCGATAATCACCGCCTCGCCTGTTCCAGCAACATCCTCAATGATTTTTTGCTGCTTCTCACGGTAAAGCTGTTCCTGGGTCTTGAATGATAACGTAACGTGGGCCATATCGGGACACATGTCGATGGTATTCGCGGCCATTGTAATAAGGCAGCGGTCGATGAAACCATACGCATGTTGGTCATGCGTTTCAACTTCTTCTTCTGGCAGATCCAGTTCATTAGCAACCAGCCTCTTGATGTTATCCCCCACGAGTCGCCAGTGTAGCCTGCCAGCCAGATGAGCAGCAATCTTGTCGCCGTTGCTTCCATACTGACCTGAAATTGTAATAACGTTCACATGAGAAGTGTTTTGTCTGTTCATGCAATCCTTTCAGAGCAAGCAAATTGCTCCCCTGAGGGGAGTTTACGCGCCCTTGGTGTTTGGTGTGGATGTCAGTTGGAAATTTGTTCCGACCCGATGCTCAAGTGCCCAGTTATAGGCCCAGCGTAGCAGTGCGGCATCCCAGGCATAAGAGCCGCGCTGCTCGTAGACAACGATATCATCAGCATGCAGGCGTGCCGGTGCTGTTTCGCGTATCACATCAGCGAGTGTTGCGCCGATAGTCAGGTGATCTCTGCCACCACCAGCCTTCATGATTGGTCGTGGATCCCAACCCGATGGTAGTACCACTGGCCCTGCCGCTGCTGGTACTACCACACGCTTAATCAAGTCGTGAGGGAGGCCTTGCCCGGTAATACTGACGACAAGTGCGCCTGGTTGGACCCAGTTCGCATCCATGAGCGGCTTTCGACTATTGGCTGCAATGCATATAATGTCGGCATGCTCGACCGCTTTCTGTGCGCTGGCGACGGCTTCGATATCCAATCTGGTCTCTCTGCTCATCTCGGTAGCATACTGTCGTCGGTGTTCAGGCGTGGGGCTGAATACGCGCACCGTTTGCAGAGTGGGAACTCCATGGCTGATAGCGCGTAAGTGATAGCGTGCCTGAATACCACTCCCGATCATTGCCAGTGTAGTTGCTCCTGGCCGGGCGAGATGTGTGCATGCGAGGCCAACCGGCGCAGATGTACGCAAGGGACTGAGGTCATCTGTTGCCATAATAGCCTGTAAGTGACCATCTTCATTATCGATGAGGAGCGCGACGTAGCCATCGCCGGCGGGATGAATGTCACCACCTGATATTGGAAAGATGCGCACTGATGTCCCATCGATTGGCGTTGTCAGAACGTTCGTGTTGAAACGGCGTTCTTTCTGCCCTAGAGGAAATGCGAGCCATGATAAATAGCCCAGATCATCTCCCTGGCGTTGCAATAGTGAGTCCTGGATCACCCGAAAAATGTCCGCAAAAGAGCGTGAATCCTCTACCAGAGGACGCAAATCAGCTTGCGTGAGTAATAGTGGCATGGTAAACCTCCTTTCATATATACACAGTATCTTTTTCCCTATCACTTTCTACTTACCTGATTGGCTAGAGATAGGCAAGCAAGAACCATAAGATCAATAAAAGCAGTTTTTCACGAAAGGAGATGGTAGCATATCTTCACGAGAAGAAAACAAAGGGAGTTTTGTGCTGCCAAAAAGCGGATGAATACTATCGATATATCAGGAGAATTGATCGATAAGCTCACCATCGCCGACCTGATTCAATTTGAACGCCTCTATAGAGATCAACGGCAATGGGAGCGTTTACGTACGACATACCATCCTGATGCCGTAATACGCCTGGGCTGGTTTGTCGGGAATGCGGATGAATATATCGCGTCTTCGCGCCAATTGGATGCCAATAAGGGGGGATGGCATATCATGCATGTGACCCATCCGACGCTGGTCCAGGTGCGAGGAGAGCGTGCC
>JACDAE010000715.1 GCA_013695595.1 Ktedonobacteraceae bacterium
GCTTTACTTCCACCAACCTGGATACTATAAGCCTGCCCCCCGGCGTAGTCGATCAACTGCGGGTCGTTGGCACGTTGAGCGATGCCTGCTGAGAGCAAAACTCCTAAGAAGATTACACCGACGATCATGCAAATTACGGCTGGATTGAGCCATATGCGATGACGTGTTAGTGGATGTGGAGCAAATTCATCAATAACTTTCCGCGCCCTTGGAGGTGCAACAATATGCTCTGTTGTCGTCCGTCCGGATTGTAGAGCCCGGGTGAGGCGTGATTGGAATAGGCTTGCTTCGCTTTCCTCCTCTTCTAACTCAACCTCCGGTAATTGGCGAGTTGCACGCTGGGGAATAACAGAACGGGTTTGAACTTCAACGGGCCTGGGTGGTTTCTGCTTCGCGTAGCTACCACTCGCCATGGGCGACCTCCTTTAAGTACACGGACATCCTTCTATTTTAACATAGTACCACACTGAGTACAAGCCTTTTTATGTTTTCATCTTTACATTGAAACGTAAAAATACAACTAGCTACAAGTTAATAGTATCACCAGATAATCTGCTAAAGTATAAGAAAAAAGTCCTATTTTTGCGAACTACATTAGAATTTGTTGAGAAACTGGTGTTTTGAAGAGCTAATCACTAAACAGTTATGGTTGCTATGCTGTTCTCCTATCAGATATAATAGTTTTCACCGTAACACAAGCCTTACCAGTCATGTATATGCTCATAGCAATCCCTGAAACGCAGAGTGGCGAATGAGTTGTCCGCATCCGTATTACTGATAGAGTATAAGCTGCTCAATTCGCGAGGAAATATAATGTCTAAGCAACTTCATATCATCGTCGTCCCACATACGCATTGGGACCGTGAATGGTATCAAACATTTCAACAATTTCGTATTCGTCTTGTAAAAACTATTGATAAGTTGCTAGAAATT
This sequence comes from Ktedonobacteraceae bacterium, assembly GCA_013695595.1. Classification (GTDB taxonomy): domain Bacteria; phylum Chloroflexota; class Ktedonobacteria; order Ktedonobacterales; family Ktedonobacteraceae; genus JACDAE01. The sequence continues at coordinate 934 of JACDAE010000715.1, forward strand.
CTCGATCGCGATGAGGATTTTCGGTATTTTATGCTCGATGGTCAAACAATAGTTCTCGATGATTATTTGGAGATACAACCTGAGCAAGAAGAGCACCTGAAGCGTTATACCCGCGCCGGACGTATCCTGGTTGGTCCCTGGTATTTGCAGCCAGACGAGTTTCTGGTTAGTGGCGAGTCCCTGATCCGCAATCTGCAGGTAGGATTGCGCCGTGCCGCCGAGTTTGGCAGCACTATGCATGTAGGATATGTGCCTGATTGCTTTGGGCATATTGCTCAACTGCCCCAGATTTTGCAAGGCGTCGGCATCGATAATGCGGTTTTCTGGCGAGGTGTTGGAGCCGAAGCTACGACAAGTGAGTTCTATTGGACTGCCCCGGATGGCACAAAGGTGCTGGTAATTCATCTCGCAGATCCAGTTGGTTACTCCAACGCACGCTTCTTACCTCTCAATCCTGATGAGTTCGTGGCTCGTGTCGAGTTACTGGCTTCTAACATCCTTCCCCAGGCCACAACAGATAACTTGCTTTTTATGAATGGCTCGGACCATCTGGAGCCGCAAAATGGCCTGCCTGCTGTCATTGCACGTGCCAACATCTTGCTTGCTCATATTGATCCCGAACACGCGAAAATTCTTACCCATTCTGCTAATCGTTCTGCTCAACAGCCTTCTAATGGCCATAATAAAGATTATGATGCTATTTCTGTACGTATTGGCACGCTCCCTGAGTATATTGCATGTGTGCGCCAACAGAATACACCGTTTCCTACTCTAACTGGGGAGATGCGCAGTAGCCAGTATGCTCACCTCTTGCCGTCTGTGCTCTCGACGCGTATGTGGATCAAGCAGCACAATACTGCGACTGAGCATTTACTTGAGCGTATGGTAGAACCGTTGACTGCGTGGGCTGCGACCCTTGGCGCCTCTTACCCACAGGGATTGATCCGTGCCGCCTGGAAATATTTATTACAGAATCACCCACACGATAGCATTTGTGGTTGTAGCATAGATCAGGTCCACCGCGAGAATAGTGTGCGTTTTGCCCAGAGCCAGCAGATAAGTGAAAATCTTATTGCTCAAGCCATACAGCAGATTGCAGCGGAAGTGGATACTCGTGCGCCATTCGCAGCCCCTCATGTGACATCTGAGCCTATACCAATTGTTGTTTTTAACCCTGCTCCTGGTCCTCGTACTGCATCTGTTCAGACCATAGTTCAGCTTTCTGGTTCTCTCTCTAATGCGGTTATTGTCGATGAGCAGGGTATGCAGATGCCCTATCGTGTTATCAATCGCTGGCGACAAGAAATAGGGTCTATGCCAATTGCGCGTGAGATGCTCTCGACGGCACTTATTCTATCGGATATAAGCTCGCCTGCACAGCTTGTTCAGATGGCTGAATCAATGATTATGACAGCCCTCGGACAGAGTAGCGAAACCCATGCTATCGTGCATGTTCACGTTGAGGATTATGATGTATCGTCTCTACACCCTGATCATAGTACTCAACAGGGAATTGTGCATATAGAAATCATGATTGCTCTCAGAGGACGTGTTGCTATCAATGAGCATGAAATTGCTCAGGCTTTCCAGCAGGTGATGTCGTTGCTGGAAAGAGAGGATCTTCACACACTACAATTGACGCTTATTGATCAGGCACGTGAGACTATTGATTTTATCGCCTCCAATCTACCAGCTTATGGCCTGAAGACATTCTGGCTTTATCCACGAGGAGTCAAAGAAGAGAGTAGTGCGAAATTGCATACTGCTATTGTTCCGCTATTGACACAAAATCAAAGCATTGAGAATGAATTTTATCGTGTCGAAGCCAATGTGCAAGATGGGACTTTGCTTGTTACGGATAAACGCACAAACGTAATTTTTTCTGGGTTGAACCATTTTATAGATGGAGGCGATGTGGGTGATCTGTATACCTATTGCCCGCCTGAGCAAGATACAATAATTAGTACTCCAGTAGAGCCGCCAGAGATTAAATTAATCAATCCTGGACCTGTGCAGGCCACTTTGCGTATCAGTGGACGCTGGTCGTTACCGATTGCCTGTGCCGAGAGTCGCAGGGAACGTAGCGCAAGTTCGATCATCTGTTCTATCGTAAGCGAGATCTCGTTGATACCAGGCGTCCAGCGTATTGATATTCATACGTCTGTAGAGAATAATGCAAAGGATCACAGATTGCGTGTTGCCTTTCTAATACCTTATAGTATAGATGAGGCAGCCGCTGAAGGAACCTTTGAAGTACGTGTACGTCCTGTTGCTCAACTTGTTCCACCTGATGTAACGGAATGGGCAGAAGCACCGGTGAACGTTTTCCCGCAGAAGCGTTTCGTCGATGTCAGCAATGGTGAGGTTGGCCTGGGTATACTGAATCGAGGACTTCCGGAATATGAAGTCATTTGTGGCGATCATCTGCCAGATACAGGGTCAGGAGGACAGGCTGTCGCAATAACACTGCTGCGTTGTGTAGAATGGCTCTCTCGTGGTGATCTCTCGACGCGCCAGGGGCATGCCGGACCAATGGAATATACGCCTGAAGCGCAGTGTCAGGGATATTCTGAGTTTGATTATGCTCTGGTGCCGCATCGTGGCACATGGGAGTCGGAGGATGCCCTGGTGATAAATGAGGCTCAAAAATTCAACACACCAATCAAGACATGTAATATTGAAGTTGAGCAGCATGAAGGTAATATTCATTCATCGACAACATATGTTTCTGTGGAACCTGCTGAAATTATTTTAAGTGCGTTGAAATGGAGTAAAGAAGGAATTGTTGTACGTGTCTATAATCCGCTCAGACATTCGGTCAATGCAAAAATCATGCCAGGATTTGCATTTGCACACGTATATATGGCAAACTTACTAGAGGAATATCTGGAAGAAGAGTCCTCTCTTCTTGCTACAGAGCGGGCAAAAGGGTCACTACAGGTGAACATACGTGGAGGTGGAATAATGACACTTTTATTTGCAGGAGTGGGTAAGAGTGTTATCTGAGATGAAAAGTGAAGTGTTGCCTTTAACTTTTAGTCCTATAC
>JACDAE010000717.1 GCA_013695595.1 Ktedonobacteraceae bacterium
CGCGGGGTGACGCCCCTACGCGGCTCTTTATAACATAGCTAAGGTGTAGAAGCCGGCCCAGGCGCGGGATTGGTCGAGAGAATGGTTGCCTGACGTGGCGTCTGGGTAAAGTCAAAATCATTCACCAGATTACCCAGGATAGAAACATTCTCGCGCACAGTTGGACGCGGATCTGGTCGCCCATCCGTCTTTGGATCAAGGCGCGAACCCCCTAGAAAATCATCTTCAATAAACTTCAGGTATGCATCAAAGCTCAATGTCTGCGAATCGATGTACCCTTTCTTCGCGTAAGGACTGATAACCAGACCCGGCACGCGCAACCCATACCCATTTTGATCAACCGTTGGCGGCGCAACATGATCGTAAAAACCACCCCAATCATCCCACGCCAGGAAGATTGCAGTACTACTCCAATCTGGCCCCTGCATAATCGAGTTGATCAAACCCGTGACATACGACTGTCCAGTACTTACCAGGGCTGGTGGATGCTCACTCTCTTTTCCATTTGGCGCAATCCATGATACAGCAGGCAAGGTACCATTTTTCGCGGCAGAGTAAAAGTTGGTGAGAGACTGGACATTACCAAGTTGTCCATCCTGCTTCACCGTATCAAAATTCGGAAGGGGATTCCAGATCCCAGGCGTCTTCGCTCCCTGTTTCACAGTTTGACATGACGCAGCATCATCGGCACAATCCGGTTCTGTACCTGGTGCGACATAATAGGCCCAACCTACATTGGCTTTGTGCAGTATATAGGTAAGGTCAGTCCAGGCATAGTCCGCTTTATGCTGGTTAATCTGCTTCGTTGTGAAAGGGCCTTGAATATTGCTCACACAACTATTTGGATCGCCCTGCTGGCTACACTTTGCCGACCAGCCCGATACCATGAATAAATGTGCTGGCAAGCTCCATGAGGCATTGGGTTCAAACATGTGATCCTGCAACACAAAGCTTTGTGCGTAGGACCAGTAATTGGGAATCTCTCTTGCATCATGATATCCCATAACATCGCTGTGTCCATTGCCACTACAGGCCGGATCATTGGGATCGGCACAACTCCCTTTCCCCTTTTGCGCCTGAGCAATAAACCCATCCATCTTACCACCATTTATGTCAGCAGTGGCATTCTGCTGTCCATGCGGTCCCCCATGATTCAGGTCTAGCGTATCATGATACGGCTTCACACACTGCCCCGTCTGAGGATCGTTCACACAAACCTTCGGTATCCCATTCTGCATGGGTATCCCATCTGCACCGGGATACGTGCCGAAGTAGGTATCGAATGAACGATTCTCTTGCATAATCACTACAACATGTTTAATCTTGTGAATGCCCGTGTCACTGCTCGGTGACGGCTGAGTGGTAGCTCCAGCCGCCGGAGTTGACGGCTGAGTGGTACCACTACAGGCAGCCAGGGGTGTCATAATCAACATACATATCATGATTATGCTAGAACTTTGCGGAAGACTTCGTCCTCGGCACTTCATAAGTATACTTCCTCCTACCAGAAAAGAACTATGCATTCATCGCTTCACTTCTCTTCATAGCTCAATGTATTCCATACATCGGAAGTATACCTATCCAATCTCAAGGAAGTTTCAAGCTTGCCTCAAGGTTTTCTTTGTATCAGCCCCTCATGCCCTCATCTTCGCATTGCCAATTTTACGGTGCGTGATTGCCAGTCATCACCGCATCAGGTGCAAGCAATGTTTTGACCCGCTCTTTTCCCAATGAGAGGAGCAGGGTTGGTATACGCGGACCCGTATCATTCCCACAAATGAGTGTGTATAGCGCAATGAAAAAGGAGCGTTGTGCTTGCTTCAACTCATCATCTGGTGGTGTTTCGGGAGCCAGACCACGCACCATTTTTGGTACACTATAGACAAGTTGCGTCAATGCGGCAAGATCCCAGGCATCATCAAGCTTTGCTGCCAGAAGTTCAATGCCTGCACGATCTTCCGGCGAGAGTTGTGCATACGCCGCCTCATTGAAGAACGATGCAATATGGGTACGCTCATCCTCTGGTAAGTAGTTCGTGACCCAATTCAGAGCACAGGTCAGGCGCGGCTCCAACATTTCTGGCCGCAGGTCCGCGCTCTCTTTCTGACTCGATTGAGCAACAACACGCAGCGTTTGTGCCACGTTCCCTTGCGTAACATCCAACACTGAGGTTAACAACGAAAAAGGCACAGGCTGTGGCGTACGCCGAACTTCACCATGCGTGGTACGGATCGCTCGCTCATACGCTTTCATGTTGGTTTCGCTGGCCTTTCCCTCGCTCACCTGACGCACAAGCGTATCCCATTCGTCGTACTGACGCAATAATCCTTGACCATAATCGATATTGAAGGACTGATTATTGGCACGTCGCGTATATAACCAGCGCAGGATACATGGCTCAATAATATCGAGGGCGGAAGAGAGTGTCGCCGTAGTACCCACCGAACTGGATATCTTCGTGCGCCCGTCCATACCTACAAATGCGTAGCTGGCATATTGTGGAGGCAGCGCATTATAAATCTCCCGTACGATTCTCTGCCCAACGGTAAAACTACTGCCCGGCGCGGAATGGTCCTCGCCGGCTGGCTCAAAGTCAACCTGCTCAACGCTCCAACGCATCGGCCAATCAACCTTCCAGACGAGCTTTCCCTCAACCTTTTCATTGAGGCTGAAGGATCCCTTATGCTGGCATGATTGGCAGGTATACACAATCGTTGCGCTGGCTTCCTCATAAGACACAATCGTCGTCGCATCTTTATGACAATGCTCACAATAGACGCGGAATGGATAATAGGCGGCGCGGCGCTCTGCGATGCTTTCTTTTTGAGCCTGTAGCGTCTGAAATTGTGCCAGAATATCAAAGATCTCGAAGCGTCGTGCCATTGCCTCTTTAATCTGTGGGGTATATTTGCCAGCACGGTAAGCAATCGACTGACGAACGAAATGAGGATAGATGCCAAGATGCTCAAGACTTTGCATAAAGTCAGTCATATAACGTGTGGCATACGAATCATACCTGTCAAAAGGATCAGGAACATCCGATAGTGGGCATCCAATATAATCTTCATAGGTAGAAGAGACGCCAGCAGGAATTTTGCGCAGGCGATCATAGTCATCCCAGAAGTGCAGGTGTTCAACCTTACGACCACGATTCAATAATTCCTCTACCACCAGATGGACCGTCATCACCTCGCGTAGATTTCCCAGATGAATGGGACCCGAAGGGCTGATACCCGAGGAACAGATGATCGTTGCGTCCTCGCCTTTTGTTTTTTGAACGTGCTGTTCTATACGGTCGCAGATATGTGCAACCCAATCTTTTTTCATACACTTGCTCCAAAGTACACCATTTCACAATGATGCTAGATGTGACCTCTCCCTCTCTTACTTATTCAAACTCCATTAAGTACTGTGCAGTCACATGATCAGTAATAAGAACATTATTAGTGAGAGGATACAGCACCTCTTCCTATAAATCAAGCCTCAACAGGTATTTACGGCGTATGGAGAGAAGAGCTAAGGGCATCCATTAATATGCCAGCTCCGAAGCGCACCACATCGGTTGCCGGTAGCCCCGTCTCGTCCTCTACACGCTTGATAGCATCACGGGCCGCCTGTTCGGGAAGAGGATGCGTGATGAGTGAGAGCGCAACGACTTTGCTGCTCCGCTCTGGTCGCAGCCAACTCACCGCCTCTTCATTCATTTCAATGAGACGATTTAATGAAGGAAGCGTACAATGTTCATAGCCTTCGATTGTCAACGCACCTACTTTATGGCTGAAGATCATCGCATCAGGCATCGCTCCATGCAGTAGGCCCAATGTGACCGGCGAGTAACCAGGATGATTGAGCGCTCCCTGACCTTCGACAAAGACCCAATCGTACTGATTACAGGCATCCAGTACAATCTCTTCCACCAATCCTGCTTCAAAATCGCTGATGATGCGATCAACAGGCAGACCATTGTTCGCAATTATAATACCTGTCTGTCCGGTCGCTAGAAAGGTGCTACTGAGGCCGCGCCGCTGCGCTTCGCGATCCAATTCGAGCGCCACCGTCATCTTACCCGTGGCACAATCGGAACCAACCATCAGGATTGTATGGCTACCAGGACGATGCGGCGTAAACATGGCAACACGTTTGCGGTCCGGAGGACGACGCACATCCCAGATCGTCACCCCATGCTTCTCGGCGGCATCACTCAGCTCTTTATCCTCAGATAAAAAAACATGCAAGCCATTGATAATAGCCAGTCCAGCTTCGATTGCGGTCAGCAACTGCCAGCGCCATGTTTCGGGTAGTAGACCACCGAGAGGAGCAATACCAATTAAAAGAGCGTCGGGCTGATACTGCAATGCTTCGTTGATATCGCGCACAACGGGAATACCTCGCCCAATCTCGGCTTCTAGCGCCTGCGCAACATCCTGTCCAGCTTGCGTGCTATCAATTACTGCTACAACGGCATCTTTTCCATAACGGATAACGCCGGTCGCCGTTTTTCCGGAGTGCCAATCAAATAAACCTTCGGCCAATATGATTATTCGTCGCATATACCTTCACCTTCTTGCTTGCTAAAAAGAGAGACCAGGGTCCATTATACAAATATTAGGAGAGAGAAGTCGAGTAGAAGAGCACGTGAGAAGACTTGAAGCGTTGTGTGAATGGAAAAAGAAAAACCTGGACTCTTTGGCATATTCATGCTATCATTAACTGCAATTATTCGGTGGATATACCAGGAAGGGAGTTGATATCTTATGCCGTCCAGTTTCAGCTTATATAACTGGCTCTTTCAAGATCCGCTTACGGCGGGCGGTGGCACCAATCCGGAACCATTCCGTTTTCTCTGGCCGTACCTGATCTTTTGCCTGGCGGGCTTGCTGATCTGCTTCTACTATTCGGTGGAAGGGCGCAAACGCTTTGTGAAGGATAAACCTATTCTTAAGTACATGCTTGATCGCTATCTTGGCTGGTTTGCCGTCATCTGCTTTATCGGCCTACCGATTATTGGTGCACGTGAGGCGCTGAACGCTTATTTCTTTGCCTGGCGTCTCTGGCGCTATGTCTGGTTTGCCGGTCTGCTCACCTGGGCCATACTCTGGATCGTCTATCTGGTCCACAAGTATCCCAAAGAACAGGCCAATTTTGTCGCATACCAGAACCGTCAGCAATATATTCCCAAGGGCAACAAGCGCAAAACCAGAGCAGTTTCAAGGTAATCATGGCTTCTAGTGTTGCAGGAATTCTTCTCGCTGGCGGCTCTAGCAGACGCATGGGCAAGGATAAAGCCCTTCTCCCTATTCCTGGGCGGGAGCAAGTAACCTTTATCGAACACCTCACGAGTTTGCTAACATTGTTCTGTAGCGAGGTGATCCTGGTAACGCGTGACGAAGATCAGGCAGCTAAGTACATACACCATCTGGCAACGCAGGAAGCGTGCCCTGTGCATGTTGTGAATGACAAGATACCCGCCGCAGGCCCATTGATGGGCTTATATAGTGGCCTGGGTACAATTCAGGCATCACATGCATTGGTAGTGGCTGTGGATATGCCATTTGTGCATAAGGACATGCTCGCCTTCCTGCTTTCATATCCTCTGGACGAGGCTGTCCTGGTTCCGATGGTGGAGAATATTCCCCAGGTGCTTCTTGCCCGTTATCCTCGTACCATTCTTCCCCAGATTGAAACATGTCTGCAAAACGGGCAGCGCGATCTACGCAGCCTACTTAAAGTTGTGCCCGTACATTATATAAAAGAAGCACAACTGCGCACGATTGATCCACAGTTGCGCTCTTTTGTGAATATGAATATGCCTGGAGACCTGCTGAGCGTGGGAAATAATATGGGCTTATAAATCGTGCCATTGCTGCATCTCCTCCCTTGACTTCTTCCTTTTTTATGATATACACTATATCATAGTGTACTCAGTACATAAATTTTGTATGAGAGTGCTCAAAAGGGAATTGCAAGGAAAGCAGACACTCCATGTTATAGAAGGATCTCTCACGAAAGCATAATAAGGATCCATCGGATGCAATATACAAAAGAGGAGCGACTCCTCAACCCGTTTCCCTGGTATGACACGATGAGGAAAACCGACCCGATACATTTCTATGAGCAGTACGGTATCTGGCAGGCATTCCGTTATAACGATGTGCAGCGCGTGCTCTCCGATTATGCAGCGTTCTCTTCCAATTTTGGCGGTCCGGGCGAGGATCCACTAAGCACCAGCCTGATCTCAATGGACCCACCGCGCCATCGGCAATTACGTAACATTGTGACCCAGGCGTTCACACCACGCAGCGTGGCAAAATTGTCCGAGCGCATTACAGCTATCGTCACGGAGCTCCTCGATAAGGTTGCCGCGACCGGGCGTATGGATATTATCGATGACTTCTCCTATCCATTGCCAGTTATTGTCATTGCAGAGATGCTTGGCATTCCACAAGAGGATCGCGAACGCTTCAAGCATTGGTCCGATGCTATCGTTGGTGCAACATCTTCTGGTGGCGCTAACCCACAACAGGAGATGGGCGCATACTTTCTCGATATGATTGCACAGCGTCGTGAGAACTCTGAGGACGATCTCATCAGTGCACTCCTGACAGCTCAGATTGATGGTGTACACCTTGATCAACGCGAACTGCTTGGCTTCTGCATCTTGCTGCTAGTTGCAGGCAATGAGACCACGACCAACTTGATTGGCAATGCGCTTCTCTGCTTCGACGAATATCCAGAAACAATGGATCAGCTACGTGCCGAGCCTGATCTGCTTCCAACAGCAATTGAGGAGGTATTACGCTACCGATCTCCTGTACAGCTAATGTATCGTCATGCTGTTTCCGACGTTGAATTAGGTGATCACACCATTCGCGCGGGACAGATGATTATGGCCCAGATCGGCTCAGCCAACCGCGATGAGGCCCAGTTCCCCAATGCTGATACCTTCGATATCAGGAGAACGCCGAATCGTCATATCGCCTTTGGGCATGGCATTCACTTCTGTCTCGGCGCACCCCTGGCACGCCTGGAGGCAAAGATCGCCCTGGCACTGTTGCTTGAACGCTTTCAGGATATACAGCGCGTAGGCGATATCCCTCTGGAGACAACAGGCAGCGACATTGTGTATGGAGTCAAACATCTGCCCATCACTTTTCGCGCTTAATCGAACACGATTGGTTGATCCACGCGGCTCACAAAACCACGTGGATCACAGATCTATTGATACGAAGGCGAAGACCTTACAAAACCGACCTGTACACATGTCGCCAGCGCCTCTGGGCCATCTCTTTCAGGTTGTCCTCGAAGCCGCGTAGCATCAGCCATTCACGCGTAGCTCCCGTTACCACCACATCCGCCGATTGCAATTGCGCGATATTTGCGGCACCGCTCAATTGCATCGCAACTTTCATCTGGGCCACAATTCCTTCCAATAGCTCGCAGACCTTCTCGTAACTCTCGCTGGCGGCCTTGAGGAAAGGAAAACCAATACCCACGACGGTCGCGCCCAGGGCCAGCGCACGCGCTACATCCAGGCCATTACGCACACCGCCGGTCGAGATAAGTGGCAGCCGTGCGGTTCTCGCCTCAACGACCGCGATGGGGGTTGCGATGCCCCAATCACGATAGAGTGTTCCAATATTCAGCATCTGCTCGTCGCCGCGTGTCTCAGAACGAGCGGCCTCCATTGCCGCCATGCTACTACCACCTGCACCGCCTACATCAATCGCGTCCACGCCACATGAGCGCAACAACATTGCCTGCTCACGACAGACGCCAGCTCCCGTCTCTTTGGCAACCACCGGCACACCGACCCGGCTGGCCAGTAATTTGAGCGCAGCCGCCTCGCCCAGCGCACGCCGATCGCCCTCAGGTTGCGCCGCCTCTTGCAAACTGTTCATGTGTACCGCCAGCGCATTGGCTCCGATCATATCGATAGCACGTTGCACCTGTTCAAGCGTAAACGGCTCGTGGCCTGCCTGCTGGATCAATTGTGGTGCTCCAATATTTGCAATCAAAAAGGCATTAGGAGCTGTCTCACGCGTAATGGCATAGCTGGAAGCGACATCGGGATTAACGATAGCCGCACGCTGACTCCCAACGCCGAGCGCCAACCCATATTGCTCCGCCGCACGCGCCAGATTGCGATTAATAGTGGTAACATCGGGATGCCCTCCCGTGAGGGAAGACACAAAAATGGGATACCGTAATGTATGACCTAGAAAAGTAACTGATGTATCGATATCATCTATATCTACTTCTGGCAACGCCTGATGCACAAATTGAATATCTTGCCAATTCGCACGCTGTGGTGCAGAGACATCTTGCCCAAGAGCAATATTTACATGCTCAATCTTCCGTTGTTTCACCTCATCGCTCATACGACACGTACCGGTCCTTTCTGACGCCTGACCCTCGCTATAATCAGGAAAATAAGCGGAATACCAAAGATCAGCGCCGCCTGGTATGTTGCGATAGGCCCCCTGGTAAATCCCACAAAAGCATAGAGAAAAAGTGCTGTGCTTGATAATATCAGTATAGCAATGGTAAAAGCATCCAGGCGGCGCAACACGACTACCCATAAGAACCAGAGCAAGTACCAGGGCCAGAACCAGCCCGATACCAGAATCAAGTACCAAAAAACGGCAACGCCACAGCTATAAAACAGGACATCAAAGGCCGGCAGGCGCATTTCAGTATCTATCCCCTCTGCACGCCCTTTCTGTGACGCGACCCTCTCAGATGCATGACGCACCTTCGCAAAAAGGCGGGTATAGATAAGCACAAAAATGAATAATGCCGATGATCGTAGGGCAACATCCGCTGCCGCAACCGGTTGTAGGAGAGGTGGAAAATGCTCTACATTCGCCACAAATTGAAAAAAAGCGCGAATGGGTATAGCGAGTGTACCAACAGGCGAATGCACAAAATGCTGTATGTCAACCGCCGAAGTCACTGCAAAGAAAGTGGAGGCACCACGCCAGAATGGCAACGATACTAAAAAAGCTGGTACTAACATCATCGCTAAATATGCACAAAATCTGCGCACTACACGCACAATAGAATGTTCCGCACGCATCTCGAACCAGAGATAAAGTGGGGCAAGCAACAAGGCAAGCCAATTGGTGCTGATAGCCAGTCCAAAGACGACAAGCATACTGAGCAATAACCAGGGCTTACGTGTGTACACATAACGAATATAGAGCCACGTTGCCAACAGGAACAGCACAAGTAGAAAGCCTTCATTATGTCCACTACCAGCCAGTTCAATAACGACTAGTGGGTTCCAGGCATAGAGCAGCGTACCCAGGATGCGACGCGAAGGCGCAATCTCCTTCAGAATACCCCAGATCAGTACACAGTTGACCAGATGTGCCAGGAGTGCAAGTCCTTTAAAGAGCAACAGCGAAAAAACTGGCACATTGCTTATGCCAGCCAGCAGTGCGACCACACAGATCCAGAGAGGACCATAGATATTTGGCTCGTTACGGCCCGAAAGCACCCAGACCAGATAAGGATCTGTCGGATAGTGAGACGGTACAGTGTTCAATGGATCTGCGCCATAGATCGTGAAAATACGCCCCGAAAAGATATACGTGAAAACATCGTCCGAAAAGAGCCTGGGCTGAAAAAGCAACGTTACACCGAAAAGGAGGGTCCCTCCCACAAGCAAGTATAGCCACTTTCGCGTTGGATCTGGTCGTCTGCGTGCAATCAGTACAATCGCTATCGTATAGAAAGCAACCATGCTTGAAATCGCTATGCAGAGAAAGAGAGAGGCAAACCGTGTATGTTCCAACAATGTGCCGAATAGAGGCTGCAATAGTGCTAAAAGCAGATGATAAGGAGCAAGCGTCCAGGGTGCAACCAGCGTCAATGGCGTATCGCTGAGATGCAGCCCACGTAAAGGTGCAAGCCCCACAATCACTACATAAAATAGCTCAGAAATACATATAAGAAAAACAAGCCACGGCACAAGCCGTCGCCGTCTTTCTTGCACAATAATCTCTTTCATTTCGGGTTGCTGATAGGTTGCCAAACACGTAGCATCCTTTTCATCATAGGCCCTATGCCAATTTGCAGCGTTTCGATGCAGACCCTATAGTCCTACCCTTTTAAAGGCTACGTCGATGTATTTGACATAGTAATCGGTATTGGTGAGTTCCTGCAATTCCGTTGGTGAGAGGTATTCTGCGACCTCCGTATCGCTGTTGAGCGCATCAAGGAGAGCGGGACCTTGAATTGGACCCTTACTGGCCATCCCCCACACTTTCATTGCGTTGCGCTGCACCATTTTGTATGCTTCCTGTCGCCCAACTCCCTTATCGATCAGTGCTAACAAAATGCGCTGCGAGAAGACAAGCCCACCAGTCATATTCAGATTGGTCTGCATGCGCTCGGCATCGACCTGGAGCCCCTTCATCACTTTTGTGAATATGGAGAGCATGTAATGAAGCAATGTACAGGCATCAGGAATAATGATACGTTCGGCTGACGAATGACTGATATCTCGCTCATGCCACAACGCGACATCCTCCATCGCGGTTACTGCATACCCACGTAGTACACGGGCCAATCCACAGACGCGTTCACATAATTCTGGGTTGCGCTTATGTGGCATAGCCGATGAACCCTGTTGTCCAGAACCAAACGGCTCAAATGCTTCGCTCAATTCCGTGCGCTGCAGATGCCGAATCTCCTGCGCCATCTTCTCCAATGAACTTCCAATCAAGGCCAACGTTGTCATAAAATGAGCATGGCGGTCGCGCTGTACAACCTGACTGGAGATCGGGGCTACACCCAGGCCCATCTGCTCACACACAAATTCTTCTATATGTGGTGGCACTGTTGCATGCGTCCCAACAGCACCGGAGATCTTGCCAACAGTGACCTGCTCTAATGCTGCGCCCAGACGTTGCTGGTTACGCCGTATCTCATCCAACCACAAGGCTAATTTCAAGCCAAACGTGATCGGCTCCGCATGAATACCATGTGTACGACCCGTCATCAGCGTATACTTATACTGTAACGCCGCCTGAGCCAATACTTCAGCAAGTTCTGCCAACGACACGCTGAGCAACTGACCAGCTTCCTTCATCTGTGCCGCAAGCCCGGTATCGAGTACATCGGAAGATGTCAGGCCCAGGTGAATAAAACGCCCCTCAGGGCCAAGCTGCTCCTGCATCGAACGTAGAAAAGAGATGACATCATGATGCGTCTCCTGCTCAATCTCTTGCATACGTTGGGCATTATAACCAACCTGCCGTATCTTCTCCAATGCATCGCCAGGTATCACGCCTTCTTTTGCCCATCCCTCACACACCAGCAATTCTACCTGCAACCATTTATCCGTTTTATGTTCCGTTGACCAGAGCGTGGCCATTTCGGGTAACGAGTAACGTTCAATCATAACCAACAATTATCCTTCAATAGAGAGAAGCTTCCCCTAGATGTGTTTTCCAGCGTAGCAACCCAATAACCTCACGCCGACAAGTTACCCAGGGAAGGGCAGAAACCCAAATAGAAACAATCTTGTGAAATTCTTACCTTAGTGTATCACACATCCATCTACCGTTGTACTTATATCTTCGGTCTCGTTGAGATGCGAGCCAGCCAGGTAATCCAAAGTGTCTTATGTAAGAAAATCTTCTATAACATTCTCATAAAAAGGTTACATATTATATATAACTCTATGCTTATGCCGCTCAAGAAGGCACCTCGTAGCAAAATTATACAATAAATAAAATAAAGCGAAAAAAAAGGTAGCGCAAAGCGGACACGAGTATACTATAGACAGTGATGAGTGGTGATCGTTGGGGTGCCACCGTGTTCTGATGAGCGTTGTTTCGGACATCGGCAGCAGTTGTGCTCCGGGAAGAGAGCGTTGAGCCTGACTCCGCTTTTATAACGTTGAGCTTTCCCTGCCTTGCTCGTAGAGACAACACTTCAGAATTTACTTCGATCATCACTCTCACACCAGACCGATGCTGTAATTATCCCCCCAGTAGACGGGGAAGAGATTGGATGTAGGGCCATTCTCTTCTTCGTCTACTTTTTTTGTATCAGACTCGACCCGAAATAGACATCGCCAACGTCTTCTCATAGAGAACAAGAACCCGAAAGGGTGTGGCAATGGTATGGTTGAGATCAAAGATTTTTTTACTCAGGACGACCGCGTACAGATCTATCGTCCTGGGGTCAGTGACGCTCAAGGAAAATGTGTACTGTACTGGATGCAACGCGCACAACGTGGGGCCGATAATGCTGCCCTCAACGCCGCTATCGCGCTCGCAAATACGCTGCAAGTACCTGTTATTGTGCTCTTTGTAATTACAGAGTACCCGGCAGCTAACCTGCGTCACTACACGTTTATGTTAGAAGGTCTGACCGTTGCCGCACAAACGCTCAAAGAACGCGGCGCGCCCCTCATCCTACGACGCGGCGATCCCGTTAAAGAAGTTGCAGGCATGGCGCGAGAATTACAGGCCACCACTGTGATCAGTGATGAAACCGAACTACGCACTCCTCTTTCCTGGCGCATGGCTCTCAAAGATGTACTGACTGTTCCCTTCGCCTGCGTCGATGCCGATGTGGTTGTGCCACGCAAGCATTTCCCCAAAGAGGAATGGGCCGCACGTACGCTACGACCTAAAATTCAGCGTCTGCTCCCTACGTATCTGCAACCGATTGTCGACCTGGAACCAGTTCACAAATTGGATCATCCACCCTGTGATCCAGGGCAGACTGATCATCCTCTGAGTTATCTCAATAGCTTAGAGATTGATCGTAATGTCCAGCCATCCACGCACTTTCACGGTGGGCAGACTGAAGGCAACCTGCATGTACAACGCTTCATTGACGAACGGCTGGCGGGCTACTCAGAACGGCGCAATCATCCTGAAGTGGCAGGCACCAGCGAGCTTTCAGCCTACCTGCACTTCGGGCAGATCTCAATCCAGCAGACGGCCTGGGAGATTGAGCAATACGTTCCCCCAACGACCGGCAGTGCGCATATCGACATTGATGGTGGACGCGCCGCTTACCTGGAAGAAGCAATTGTACGGCGCGAACTTGCCATCAACTTTGCCACCCGCAATCCTCACTATGATACACTGGCAGGTTGCCCCAGCTGGGCACGTGAGACGCTAAGCAAACATGCGAACGATCCACGCGAATGGGTCTATACGAGCGAGGAGTTTGAGCAGGCACAGACGCATGACGAATTATGGAATGCCTGCCAGCGTGAGATGATCATGAGCGGACGCATGCATGGCTATATGAGGATGTATTGGGCCAAGAAGATGCTGGAATGGACGGCAACCCCTGACGAGGCTTTTGACTATGCTGTCTATCTTAACGATAAGTACGAACTGGATGGGCGCGATGCCAATGGGTACACGGGGATTGCCTGGGCGATTGGTGGCAAACATGATCGTCCATGGGGCCCTGAGCGCCCTATATTTGGCCTGGTTCGCTATATGGCGCTCAGTGGCATGCAGCGGAAGATGGATACGCGGGCGTATATCTATAAATGGCGCAGGCAATAGCAGGATCACCTGACCCGATCAATAAGAGGAGCTGCCGCATCCATAAACTGATCCGCAAACATATCAATCTGACTGCTCCTACACGACATATCCTTCGTGTTGCAACAACCAGCGTTTACGCTCCAATCCACCCGCATAGCCGGTGAGAGACGCACTGGCTCCTATGACACGATGACAGGGAAGCACAATGGCAACAGGATTGAGTGCGTTTGTGCCACCCACAGCACGATATGCAGTCGGCCTTCCCAGTTGTGCGGCCAGTTCGCCATAGGTAAGCGTTTTTCCAGGAGGAATACTGCGCAAAGCCAACCAGACCTCCTGCTGAAAGGCCGTCCCACCTGTATTTACTGGAATGGTATCGAGGCAGGTACAATCACCCGCAAGATAGTCGCGCACTCGGCTGCTAAACCCACAGGGATCGCTTACTGGCTCTAATGTTACTGAACCATAACGCTTCTGCAACAATGCCATCATACGTGGCTCGTAATCAACATAATCAAGTGAGCAAAGGCGCTTATCGTCAACTACAAGCAGGATCGTTCCAATAG
>JACDAE010000739.1 GCA_013695595.1 Ktedonobacteraceae bacterium
ACGTTGTAGCGCTGAGAGCAACGCATCGCGGCGAGCATGATAGAGAGGGCGCACCCGTTGCAGGTGCGTACTCAAGTGATGGCGATGCAGGTAATCCGCGAGCGCATGTTGCAGCAAGGGAGAACTAAAGAGATCGCTGGTACGCCTGGCAGCCAGTAAAGGCAACAGATATTTTTCAGCGGCAACAATCATGCCAAGGCGAATGCCAGGAAGCAGTACCTTTGAGAAGCTACTGGCGTAGATGACCCGCCCATCGTGATCAGAAGCTTTTAGGGCAGATGTGGATGAATCGTCATAGGCCAGCATACCCGCGACATCATCCTCAAAGATCAGGAAATCGTAGGTGCGTGCGAGGCGCAGTAGCGCCTGACCGCGTTCATAGGATAAGGAAATTCCTGTAGGATTATGGAACGTTGGTATGAGATAGAGCAAGCGTGGGTGATAGCGTTTGCAGGCAGCTTCCACCGCATCGGGTAAGATACCATATTCATCTGAAGCAATGCCAACGATGTGCTGTCCGCGTTGAGCGGCAAGTTCGAGCATGCCAACATATGTGGGCTCTTCGACGAGAAGAACATCTTCACGTGCGACAAATGCACGTAATGCCAGATCGATTGCCTGTTGTGCCCCTGAGGTAATCATTACGAGGTCGGGTGGAGTAACGATGCCACGATCGAGTAGAATATGGGCCACCTGCTCACGCAGTGATAGTTCGCCCTGTGTTGAACTGTAGCTGAGGGAGGCGGGATCATCCAGCGCAATACGTAGCGAGCGGCTCAGGTCCTGCGTTGGGAACGTGGAGGGTTCGGGGATGGCTTGCGCGAAAGAAAGCAGATCGGGGTGTGCCGTCATACGCATCATATCGGCGAGGATGCCCTGACTTAACCAGGATGGCTGCGATAGCGCAGGGAGTGCAGGTGTATGCAGAGAAGTTGGAATAGGCAGATGGTCAGCCACAAACGTCCCACGTCCCACGCCTGCTTCAATCAGCCCTTCAGATTGTAATTCAGCATACGCGCTTTGCACCGTCAGGCGGGTCAGGCCATAGTCGTGAGCAAGATCGCGGATAGTGGGCAGGCGACTACCAACCGGGAGAGCGCCCGTCCGAATATATTCGCGTATCTGATTGGCTATCTGACGATAAAGTGGTAGAGTATCCTTGCGTTGTATCGAAAGCTTCATAGACATCTCCGGACTGAAAGCACTATTGGTATTCTCTCACCTAAATGTAGAGGAAATGGATGGAATTGTACAGGGCCAATCTAGCCTGTTGAAGGATGACAATTTCCTATGAGATCGTATTGCATCCCACCGATGAGTCCTTTCCCCAAGGCGATGTATGCGGATTGGTAGGGGCCAGATTGCATCGCGCCCGCAATTTATTGAAAGATAGGGAACCCGATTGTCCCCCCTTTATAGTAAGGATTGTATCTGTACAAGTTGCGGAGAAGAATCTACAGTTAAGTATATGATAGGAGCCTTAGATAGAAACAACAAAGGAGACGATACAACAATGGAAGTCCAGTGGGAGAAAAAGTTTGCGCAACGGATGCAAAAAATGAAGAGTTCGACGATCCGAGAACTGCTCAAGGTGACGGAACAGCCAGAGATGATCTCCTTTGCCGGAGGGCTTCCAGCGCCAGAAGTATTTCCAATCGAGCATGTGGATATAGCAACGCATAAGGTATTGACAGAACATGGAGAGCAGGCTCTACAATATGGAGCAACAGAGGGATATCGACCGTTGCGTGAACTGCTTGCTCAGAGGCTATCACATGGGAAATTGCAGCTCACGGTTGATAATGTCTTGATTGTCTCCGGTTCGCAGCAGGCGTTAGATCTGCTGGGAAAAATCATCATTGATCCAGGCGATCGCATTGTCGTCGAGGCTCCTACCTATATGGGAGCGTTGCAGGCATGGAACGCATACGAGGCAGCGTACATAACGGTAGCAGCAGACGAGCAAGGTATGCAGACCGATTATCTAGAAGAAGCGTTGTTGCAGAACCCGAAGTATGTTTATGTGCTGCCGAATTTTCAGAATCCAACAGGAGTGACGTTAACTGAGGAGCGGCGGCGTGTCATGGTGCAGCAGGCGCGACGCTATGGGGTGCCAATCGTTGAGGATGATCCTTACGGAGAACTGCGCTTCGAGGGTGAGCATCTGCCGTCGCTTCTCTCGCTTGAAGGGGAGCTGCAACAAGGTAGCTATCAGGGGAATGGGATATATCTCGGCACATTCTCAAAAACTATGGCACCGGGCATGCGCCTGGGCTGGGTGATTGCGCCATCGCAGGTTATCGGCAAATTAGTGCAGGCCAAGCAGGGCGTAGATCTGCATACGGCTACTTTTACGCAGATGATTGCCTACGAGTTATTGAAAGATGGGTTTCTGGATGAGCATGTGCATCTGATCCGGCGTGTGTATCAAGAGCGGCGCGATGCTATGCTAGCGGCGATGGAGGAGTATTTCCCCGAAGAGGTAAAGTGGACACATCCAGAAGGGGGTATGTTTTTGTGGGTGACCCTGCCAGAAGGAAGCGACGCGACAGAATTGCTGAAGCAGGCATTGGAGCGCAATGTTGTGTTTGTGCCAGGCGAGTCATTCTATCCCAATGGAGGTGGACAGAATACGATGCGCCTGAACTACTCACATGATGAGTCAGAGCGTATTAGAGAAGGCATTGGGCGATTGGCACGTGTATTGCGTACATCATTTGTAGCACGGTAGACGACTATGGTTACTCAGCCTGGGAGGTATATATGCCCATACTCATCATCGCATTTGTGCTATTCGTACTATTAGATATAGCGGCCATGCTTTGGGGATATGACAGCCGAGATGGCATCGATAGTGCTGAATGGGTGAGAAGGCAAGAGTGGCAACTTTCGCATCTCGCCCAAGAGGATTAAATTTGTTATACATCGTCCTTTTTCTCCCCACTCGCTTGCTGTGTACTTGTTTCTGAATCCCCTTTATTGAGATCATAAAGGGGATTCAGCCATGCCAGCAACCCTGTACGTTGTGCACCAAGTAATTCCCAGGCCCGTAGCAGGGCAATAATGTAAATGATGACAATACTGAGTGCCAGGTAGGAGACAGGGGTTCCGTTCGTAGGAGACAGGAGAAGTTGTATAGAACACACAAGTTCGTATATATAAATGTAAAGGCTCAGTACTGTTAGCCACATTCTGCGCAATACATTTTGCCAGGAAGGCCACGGAATAAGCAGAGCGCGCCCCTGATTCAAACTATTGAGTATCCCAATAATGCCAAAGGAGATTGTAAACCAGCCAATATTGGTATGGGGGAGTAGTGCCCCCAGCGAAATAAAGAAGGCATTCATTATGGCTGTGAAGGTACTTCCTGCAACAATGCGTGACTCGATGGGAGCACTGGTCAGGACTACACGTTCCGGTGCAAGGGAGATGGCGACGAAGAGCAAGCCAATCAGCGCGCCTCCCGCAGTTGCAGTGGTGATAAAGAAATTGGTATATTCTGAAGGAAGCATCAGTTTTGCATACTCTTTTCTGGAAAATCATCCAATATATGTATCCTTATAATATCAGATAGTAGCCTTATTTGCGACAAGTACCACCTTTTGACAATCCTCTAAGAATAGAGTAAAGTACACATGTTCGATTCTGAGCAGAGGAAAATTGGAATACTAGAGGGAAGTACCCATGTCGACGCCCGCACGGAGACAATATTTACAGATCAAAAGTCAGTATCCAGACGCGATCCTTCTCTATCAGGTGGGAGATTTCTACGAAACATTTGACGATGATGCCTATATCACCGCACGTGAACTGCAGATTGTGCTGACCAGTCGTGGCTATAGTTCTGACAATGGTGAACGTATTCCCTTAGCAGGTATCCCCCTGCACGCTCTGGACAATTATGTTGGCAAACTGGTGCTGCGTGGCTACCGCGTTGCAATTTGTGAACAGGTCGGGGAGGTTGGTAAGGGGGTCGTCGACCGCGCCGTGACACGTATCTTAACCGCTGGCACGCTCTCAGAGCCTAATCTTCTGCCTGCACGCCAGAACAATTACCTGGTCGCTATCGCCCCTGGTCGTACGCAGACCGCGTTGTCTGCCGTGGATGTCAGCACCGGCGAATTTACCGTGACCTGGTTTACACCCGATGAACTGCCTGTCGCTCTAGATGCCGAACTGCAACGCCTGGCTCCGGCTGAATGTCTCCTGCTCGAAGGTGTACATAAAGATGCCTACCAGTTTCCCTCAAAAAATGTAACGCTGACGCTCTGTCCCGCGCACTTTTTCCAGGCAGAGGCCGCACAGACGCGTTTATGTCGTCACTTTGGCGTGCAATCATTGGACGCTTATGGGTGCGCTCAGGTCCCGCAGGCCATCGCCGCCGCAGGAGCCATCGTTGCCTACCTGGAAAAGATGAATGTGGCGCTGCTCTCGCTGCTCACAGGCCTGCGCTCCTATCGTACCAACAGTTTTATGGTGCTTGATGCACACACGCAGCGCAACCTGGAACTCTTGCAGGGAACGCGCAGCAATTCGGTGCAAGGGAGCTTACTGAGTGTGCTGGATCGCACAATCACACCGATGGGAGCGCGGCTATTACGCAAGACGCTCACCCAGCCTCTGCTTGATCTGAGCCTGCTAAATGCACGTTTAGCCAGCGTCGAAGAACTCTATGAAAGCCCTGCGTTGCGTAGCCGTTTTACCATGTCGTTGCAGGGACTTGGTGATCTGGAGCGCATTGCGGGACGTGTGCGCCAGGGAAGCGCTGTACGCAGCGAGGTGCTGGGATTGCGCGAGTATCTTGATAGTATGCCGAAGTTGCGTAATGTATTGCAAGGCTGTGAGGCTCCTCTTTTGCAAGAACTGGCCGAGGAACTCGATCCTTGCCCGGAGGTCTCTGACTTGATCAATCGTGCTTTGATGCGCCACGATGAAGAAGATGAGCAGGGAGATGATGGGCGTATCATTCGGTCGGGCTTCCATCCAGAGCTTGATGAACTCTTTGCATCGATCCGTGACTCGCGCCGCTGGATGGTTTCGCTGGAGGCCCGTGAGCGCGAACGGACGCGCATTAAAAACCTCAGGGTTGGTTTCAACAAAGTTTTTGGGTATTATATCGAGATCAGCAATGCCAACGTCAAGTTGGTACCGTCCGATTATATGCGCAAACAGACGCTGGTGAATGCCGAGCGCTTCATCACGCCCGAACTGAAAGAGCATGAAGCGCGTATCCTCAGTGCCACCGAGCGCATCGAAGAGATGGAGCGCAGCATCTACACCGACCTCCTGCGCCAATTGAGCGCTTTTTATCCCCAAATGGTCAAGACCGCCAGCGCCGTTGCGCGTGTCGATGTGCTTCTGAGCCTGGCTGAGGTTGCTGCCCATCAAGGATATGTTCGACCAGTGTTGGAGCATGGGCAGCGTCTGGAGATCGTCGGTGGACGGCATCCGGTCGTCGAGTACACGCTGGATGGAGATGTCTTCATTCCCAATGACTCTCTCTTGGAGGCCGACGAAGGTACACGCGTTCTGTTGTTGACTGGCCCCAATATGGCTGGCAAATCAACCTATCTGCGGCAGGTGGCATTGATTACATTGCTGGCTCAGATCGGCAGTTTCGTCCCGGCTCGTAAGGCGCAGATTGGACTGGTCGACCGCATCTTTACACGTGTGGGGGCCGAAGATGATATCGCGTCCGGCAAGAGTACGTTTATGGTCGAGATGGAAGAGACAGCGACCATTCTGCATCATGCGACCAGACATAGCCTGATCATCCTCGACGAGATCGGCAGAGGCACCAGCACCTACGATGGGTTAGCTATTGCGCGTGCCGTCGTCGAGCATCTCCATAACGAAACGGGCGCACGCACATTGTTTGCGACGCACTATCACGAACTGGCCTCGATGGCCGACGAGCTGTCACATCTCAGCGTTTGCACGATGGCGATCAGCGACGACGAGCAAGGGAATATTGTGTTTCTGCATCGCGTCGTGCCGGGCAGTATTGGGCGCAGTTACGGCGTACATGTGGCGAAGCTGGCGGGTATGCCCCAGAGCATTGTGCGCCGTGCCGAAGCTGTATTGCAGCATCTAGAGAACGGACGCTCCACAGGTGAGAAGCAGAATATCTTTGCCCGCCTGGGAAGAGAACTGCCCGTTGGTGCCTATGCCCATAATGGTGATGGCGTACTGGTTGCCGAAACCAATGGACGCTATGAATGGCAGAGCATCGAAGCTCGTGCGATTGCTACCGCATTAGAGCAGGCAGGAGAACCTGATCTGGATGCCATCGATGTGTGTGCAATTACGCCCTTGGATGCCCTGAATCTCTTGTTTTTGATGCAGAAGAAACGCAAGATGACCTCTGATACACGGAAAGTTTGATACAATGATTTCAATGCAAAGAATGCCCTTACTCGTACTTGCGCCCGACGTTGCCGAACGAATTGCCGCCGGCGAAGTGATCGAGCGTCCCGTATCAGTGGTCAAAGAGTTGGTTGAGAATGCGCTGGATGCGGGTGCGCATGACATTCGTGTAGAACTGCGTGGAGGAGGCCTGCGCCTGATTCGCGTCACCGACGATGGCTATGGCATCCCCGAAAACGAGTTGGAGCATGTAAGCCAGCGTCATACCACCAGCAAAATCACGACCGTCGAAGATTTGAGCCGTTTGCAAACGCTTGGCTTTCGTGGCGAGGCATTGGCGAGTGTGACCGCCGTAGCCGAGGTTGAGCTGATCAGTCGCGCCATCGAAACCGAAGATGTGGGTGAGGAACAGTCTGCTTTGCAGATAACCGTGCGTGGGGGTGAGATTACGCATCGCAGTCGTCGTGCCCGCCCGCATGGAACAACCGTGACTGTACGTGACCTCTTTTATAACGTTCCTGCCCGCCTGAAATTTATGCGTGGTGCGCGTACTGAGAACAATCATGTACTGCAATTATTGCGCCGTTACGCCGTTGGATATCCATCTGTACGTTTCAATTTGACGCTTGACGAACATGTTGCGTTACAGACTGGTGGCTCTAACGACCTGATTGTAACTCTGGCGGAACTCTATCACCTTCCATTGCATGAGATGCTCTATCCAGTTGAAATAAGCGATGGCGCACATTATCGCATTCATGGATTGGTTGGTAATCGTGTATTGGCGCAGAATAGTCGTCAGTATGTGACGCTGTTTATCAATGGCCGCTGGGTGCAGTCGCGCGTGCTTCAGGATGCATTGGAGCAGGGATATCGCGGTTTGCTCCCTAAGGGAAAACATCCCTTGTTGGTCTTGTTTCTGGATCTGCCAGCCGACGAAGTGGACGCCAATGTCCATCCTGCCAAAACGGAGGTGCAATTGGTCTATGAGGAGCAGATTGTTGCCGCATTGTCACAGGCTGTACGCACGGTGTTGGAGCATAGTCCAGCGTTACCCGAAGCGACACATTTTCCTGGTCCAGTGTTAGCAAACCAACGTCGTCTGCCCGGTCCACGCAGGCGTGGTCTGCATATTGCCGAGTCGGCGGAAGGGTATCGAGCAGAGCAGGCACCACCGGGAACGGCAGAGGTGATCACCAGTCTGCGCCCATTGGCCCAGTTGCAGCAGGCGGTCATCCTTGCAGAAGCACCTGATGGAAGCCTGTACCTGGTTGATCAACACCGTGCGCACGAACGAGTGATTTATGAGCATCTGCGTCATACCAATGCAGGCAGCCAGAGTGATGAAGTGATGGATGCGCATCTTCTATTGGAGCCAGTGATGATCGAAATGAAGCGCCATCAGGCCGATCTATTGGAGCAACGGCTGCCTATGTTGCGCGGTCTGGGTTTAGAGTGTGAGCGCTTCGGTGGTCGTAGCTTCCTTATTCGTTCGGTTCCGACCAGCGAAGGGAACGAGCAACTGGTCGCGCATCTCAACGAACTGGCAGAGATCGCCGCCGAAGATAGTCCTGATTGGGAGGATCACCTATTGATCGGGCTTGCCTGTCGTTCAGCGATGCGACGTGGACGTGAGTTGAGTATGGGCGAGCAAGTAACTTTGTTGAGGGCATTGGCGAATGTTGCGGCACCGGCTGTTTGTCCGCATGGGAGCCCTATTTTGTTGTATTACAGTAGGACGTTCTTGATTGATAAGTTTGATTGGTGAAGATAAAGAAAAGATGTTTTAAATGAAAAACTGTTCAACGTGTATAGGAAAGTCAGGGACAACTTTTGAAGAGAGTGCTGTTTTCCCCTCAAAAATGCCGCGTGAGAAGTATGTACCGTTTTCTATCGTCAAGACTTCAACGGAATGTGAGGCAGGCTCTACAATCCAATATTCAGGAACCCCAGCCTGTATATAAGCGTCGAACTTTGCGCGTCGATCATAGATAGCTGTACCGGGAGAGGCGACCTCGACGACAAGATCGGGGGCACCGATGACGTGCGAATCGGTCGCTTTTTCTAGATTTGGTTTGAGCAATACCAGCACGTCGGGCTGCACCACGGTGTGAGAAGCTAATTCCACATCGAAGGGCGCAATATAGACTTCGCCAAGCCCTGTATCTTCAATGTGAGCCGCCAGATAGCGAAATATTCTACCCACAGTCTTCTGATGCCATTTATTGGGAGCGGGTGACATAAAAAGCACTCCATTTACTACTTCGTAACGCTTCCCATCGTCTGGTATGGCAGCGTAATCCTCGTAGGTCCACTGACCCTGCTCTGGTCCCTGGATCGTATCAGCAGGAGTGGTTACAGGTAAACTACCGGGTGTTAAGGTCATCTGTATTCGGCCTTTCGTTAGCAAGTCCATTTTGAAGCACCTCCACCACATATTACAATCGATAGTAGCATAGAAAACAACGCAAGCCACATCGCTTAGACAAAGAACTGTTCAACGGGTACCGAGAATCCAGGTACTATAGTTGAAGGAAGAGTTTGTTGTCCCTGAAAAATGCCCAGAGAACGATAGGCTGTGTTCTCTACAATGAGTAGTTCTACGGTATGAGAGGCGGGATTGACAATCCAATATTCAGGAACTCCCGCATGTGCGTAAGCGTCCTGTTTTTGGCGACGATCAAAGCCAGTTGTACCAGGCGAAGAGACTTCGACGACGAGGTCGGGAGCACCAATAATGCGTTTAGCAGCAATTCTCTCAAGGTGAGCATGAAGTATGAGCAGCACATCAGGTTGGACAACGGTCTTAGGGTTGAGTTCAACATCTAATGGGGCGATATAAACTTTCCCCAATTTGTTACGAAGGGCATACTCTCGCAAGTAGGCAAAGATGGCTCCAACAGTATCCTGGTGTCTTGTGTCTGGGGAAGGTGACATAAAAAGCACTCCATCCACGATCTGGTAGCGCTTCTCGTCATCTGGCATGGCGGTATAATCGTTGTAGGTCCAGTTACCTTGCCCCGGTCCCTGCACAGTATCAGCAGTCGTGATCATCGCATCGTATGGAGTTGTATTCATGGCCGTCCTGCTTTGCTTTATGAGACTCATAAAAAGCGCTACCTCTCCTCCACATATTGTGTTTCTAAGAGTAGCATAGAAGATGGAGAATTACAAACGACGTTTTTCGATATAATTTTTACTTTGCGCACTGTGCTTGACTTTCTCCATAAATCTCGTTACACTATCTTGTGACCGGTCACAGATGTAAATCTATCTCTTCGATCGGTTGACCTGGAATGAAACAGGTGAGCATGAACTCGTATTTTTTAGGGGTATCTGATTGAAGATACCTGTGCTTCAGGGAGGAACACGAATATGAGCGGACGCTTCATGGGAATGAAGATTGTTCTTGTATGGGTGGCCTGTATTGTCCTGGCAGGAGCTTTGTTTAGTGGCATTGTCAGTACCGCGAGGGCTGCAACCTATACCATTAAGACGTTGGTGGTGGCGAAGGATGGCAGTGGGCAGTACAGCACGGTGCAGGCGGCGGTGAACGCGGTGCCAGCCAACAACACGCTCCGAACGGTGATCTACATTAAGGATGGTACCTATGACGAGGTGGTGACGGTACCTGCCAACAAGCCATTCATCACGTTTGCGGGTCAGGATGAGAACAAGACCATTATTACGCACAACAATTATAGTGGGAAGCCTATGTCTGGTGGAGGAACCTATAATACAGCCACCAGTGCCAGCGTGTTTATCAATGCCCCGGACTTCCTCGCGGTTAATCTCACCTTTCAGAATACTGCCGGTGCGGTTGGACAGGCCGTTGCCATCGATGTATCCGGCGACCGTGCGAACTTTTACCATGTACGTTTTCTTGGTTGGCAGGATACATTATTGGCCTGGAAGGGGCGTCAGTACTATAACAGCGTCTATATTGATGGACGGACCGATTACATCTTTGGGGATGCCACCGCATACTTTAATCAATGTCAGATCCAGAGCCTGAATGGGTGGGGGATCACTGCGCAGTATCGTCAGAGCGCGAGCGAGACGACGGGCTATGTGTTTAATGGGTGTAAGATCACGGGAACGCCATCCAATTCTACTATTCTTGGGCGGCCCTGGGGGCCGT
>JACDAE010000747.1 GCA_013695595.1 Ktedonobacteraceae bacterium
CTCATGAGGATACCAATGATACAAACTACCTTGCCCCCACTCCAGCCGGCTTCAAAGTGCTTTCTATCTGGGGATCTGCACGCTATAATGCAACTGCACAACTCTGTGCATTGATGTATAGCACTTATACAGGGCGCACGGATTTTGCTGATTGGGCAAGGGGACAGATGGACTACATTATGGGGAAAAATCCACTCAACCGCTCATATATCGTCGGCTTTGGTGCAAATGCCGCCAGCCGTCCTCATCATCGTGCAGCACATGGATCTTTCAATGACAACCTTTTCGATCCTATCGATCACCATCATATATTATGGGGTGGACTGGTCGGCGGCCCCGATCCTCAGGATCATCACACTGATGCCATCGACGATTTCATCTATAATGAGGTCGCGATTGACTATAATGCTGGATTAGTTGGAGCACTGGCCGGGCTCTATATCTATTACGGGCAAGGACAAAAAATCCTGGAGGACTTTCCACCTGCAGAACCAGAAGTTGACCAGTATTTTGTCGAAGCCATGGAAAATGATCGACATATAACGCTGATTTTGCACAATGACTCCATTCATCCACCACATTTCGAGCGGAACATAAAGGTTCGTTACTTTTTTAATAGTGATCAGCTTCAGGCAGTGAGTAAGACATTTGAAGATATCGCAGTTCAGATCTTCATCGATGAGCAGAAAACGATTTCTGAAGAAGCAGTAGCAGTACGGGGCCCTCTCATCTGGAATGTCAGAACAGGAATGTATTACTATGACTTCGATTGGTCTGGGTATGATATATGGGGTAGGCGTACACTGGAATTTGCCCTGACCTCTGCTACTAATCCACAGGGATGGGATCCGAAGAACGATTGGAGTTGTCAGGACCTGACATCGACACAAAAATTGACTCCCTATATCCCAGTCTATCTCAATGGACAGTTAGCATACGGAGAGGAGCCTCCTACCCCCTAGTAGGTTTCTAGCCTGACCGTATGCCATCTTACAGGTTAAAGGTGTCTAAAGCCGCGAGAGACTGTTTTTTTCCTCCTCGCGGCGTTTATTCTCGACGCGAAGAAGAGGAATAGCATGTGCAATAAAACTACGTACAACTCTGTCATGAGGAAATGTACTCAAGAGCACTTGTTGGTATTCCTGGAAACGGTGCTTCAGCATACGAGAATCAGCCGCCTTGATAGCAAGCGTGGCCTGTTCCGCAACCGCGAGAGTACCTTCTCTGTCACGTTTATGAGCGTATGCTTCAGCAAGAGGAAGCAGTGAAAGCCCTCGTCGACCATGCCACTGGTCAGGAATACTCCTTAAAGATTCTTCGAAATGTTGGATAGCTGTGTTGTAGTGTCCTTCCATCAAAACGCATTTCCCTGCCAATTGATGCCAGGTAGCGATATCGAACTCGGGATCATTATCGTAGTCAAAACGATCCAACACTTTTTTTGAAGCACTAAGTTTTTCGCGTACGACGGCCTGATCCTGGAGCAATCCAGCATTATATGCCCAATTTGCAAGTAGATGTGCACGCGTATGTGGAAAAAGATCTCCTTCATTGGTATCTAGCAAATTCAGCGCCTTCTCAAGATAGTCGATTGCGTTAAGATAGCGACCATTTGAGTTTGCGATTACAGCTAGCCAATTATTACTTTGCACCTGGTGCCAGATATCTTTTCCTCGTATAGCATCTGCATAAGCATGCTGATACTCGCGTTGAGCGGCATCATACTCTCCCTGATCATAGAGGGCTGCCCCGATAAGGTTACGAATTGCGGCTTGAAAGCGAGCACTTGCTTCGGGATCAAGCAAAGGATCAAAGCGTTGAAGCAGACACAACTGAGCCTGAGCAACGACCAGAACCTGAGCCGACCCGCTCTCATGATAAAACTGCCACGCCTCATAATTACTCTTGTCTAATGCAAGTTGGAGTTGTTGGGTTTCATCAAAAGTAAGTGGCTTCCGATTGACTTTAGCGGAATTCGCATGGAAAAGGGAGTGACGTAGAGAATCTGGGAGTACCTGGAGACTTTGCAAAACAATACGTAATGACTTCAATACAGTTTCAAGATCCCAATTTTCCTCAAAAAGCGAAGCGAGCTGGCCTGCCTCTCCAACGAGCCACGTGCCGGCTTCAGCCTGAAACGATGGACGATGAGGAATTGCGATAGAGGCCATATTCTCCTGTAGAGGAGGAGGCGTATCGGAAACATCAGGTGTCATAGTTTGCCACTCAGCCTCTTCTTTGTCACCCGAAAGTGCAATAAGACCAAGTGCCTGGGAAGTCATACTAAAGTAAGTACAAAGGCGTCGTCGCGACTCAGCACTAATCGGATGATAGTGCTCAGCTCGCCAGATTGTTGCTGTTCCCACATTAGCTACCTTAGATAATTGCTCGATCGTTAAATTACGTCGAGCACGTGCAGTACGCAACGGATGGAAACCTGTCTCTTTCATGGCTGACCTCATACTGATATACAAGAAACTTCATCTTCTAGCGTATCCTCTTAATGCCCTCTTGTCAATGTGTGATACCCTTAATCAGTTTTTTATCAGTATCTTTTCTGGCACGCTATGCCTCTATAGCGCCTTTACTCACAATATTGTGTAATACATTTCATCGAGAATTATTGATATTAGAATAGTACTATTTTCAGGAATACGGCCTATCCCCTTACCGTTATAGTGAGTATCGGAATTTTTTACTCAATGTATGAGTAATGGACATCTGAAAAGGAGTACCAATGAACAGCACAGCGATTTATCAGGAGATCGAGGCCTCGCAGCGAC
This sequence comes from Ktedonobacteraceae bacterium, assembly GCA_013695595.1. Lineage (GTDB taxonomy): Bacteria > Chloroflexota > Ktedonobacteria > Ktedonobacterales > Ktedonobacteraceae > JACDAE01. The sequence goes on from JACDAE010000747.1 coordinate 2,784, forward strand.
GTGGGGAGCGGATCGCGCTTGCCACAGTTGTCAAAACTGTTGGAGCTGCCCCCTGTGGAGTTGGTAGCAAGATGCTTATATATGCTAATGGCAGATACAAAGGGAGTTTTGCGGGACAGGTCACGAACGGGAAGGTTGTAGAAGAGGGAGTAAGAGCAATAAAGGATGGGCGCACACATGTAACACATATTCACATGGATGCTGAACAGGGTGAGGCGGTGGGTAGTTGTGGTGCAACGCTTGAGGTTTTCTTTGAAGTTGTACGTCCTGAGCCACGGCTGATTATTGCTGGTGCGGGGTATGTTGCCCAGGCACTAACACGCCTGGCGGCAGGATTGGATTTTCATATAATAGTCGTTGATGACAGGCGTGACCTGGCTGATCCACAAGTTTTCGGTGATATGGTGCAGCTAAATTTTGGGAATATTCCCCAGGCGATCCGCGAGTTAGCACCAGATGAGTCGACCTGGGTGGTTATTGTGACACGCGGCCATTCTCTGGACAAAGATGCATTACAAGCTGCCCTGGATAGCAATGCGGCCTACATTGGTATGATCGGGAGCCCTGGCAAGGTTAAACGCATCTTTAAAAATTTATTAAATGAGGGTTTTTCGCGTGAGCGATTGGCACAGGTACATGCACCAATAGGATTAGATCTGGGTGCAGAGACTCCCGATGAGATTGCATTAAGCATTGCGGCTGAAATGTTGATGTTGCGCAAAAAAGCGAGCGGCACATCGTTAAACACATTACACAATCTATTGGAAGAAGAGGCTACAGTGTGATACCTTATATAAAAAGATCAGGGGAATATCGTGATTTTGCATCGATTGCCGTCCACAGGTGTTGATCAAAGAAAGTCAAAAGTGTCACCTATCAGGGTGCTCTTTGCGACTGTCCTGGTAAGTTATTTGCTGATCTCCTGCACCCCTACTACCTCTTCACAGCAAAATACACAGGAAACTCCAACCATTTCAACACCTACCAAAAGTAGAACTGCCCCTACAACTATTCACTCAACGCCTACAGATGTTGCAACGACAACTCCCCACCTCGCGCCCCAACACTATACAGCACACGTTTTACTGGTGGGTGGAAACAGACCTGATGATCTCGTATTTGACAGGAAAGGCCACCTACTTTTCAGCAATCCCCATAATGGCACAATTAACCGTCTCAACGCAGATGGATCAGTTACGGTACTACTCAACGGCCTCAATGCGCCTGAGGGGCTTGTAGTCCTCTCAGATGGAACTCTCATTATTGCAGAGCAAGGCTTCAACCGCATTCTCATGATGGGACCAGATGCACTTTCGCCCAGGGTTTTGCGGCAATTACCAGGGATCCCCAGTACAGCACATTGTAAAGATGGAGTGGATGGTATCGCTTTTGATGAAACAACGAATACGCTCATTATCCCCGATAGCCCCGGTGGGGAAGTCTATCGCTTAAGCCTGGATGGTAAAGCGTTAACTCCTCTGGCTACAGGGATTGTACGTCCCGTAGGAGCAGCCGTTGATGTGCAGGGCAACATCTACATTACAGATGAATGTGGTGGTGCACTATGGCGTATCACCCCTGCTGGACAGAAAACTCACTTCGGCAATTTTGGGATGCTGGACGATGTGTCAATTGACAATAATGGTAATATCCTCGTCACCGATCTTGATCCAACAATCCATGCCTTGATCCGTTTTAATCTTGTAACAGGAGTGCGCGAAACATTGGCAAGTAAGGGATATATTGAACCACAGGGACTGGTTCTAGATCAGCGCGGCAACATCTTTGTAGCAGATGATTTTGCCGACATTATTGTTGAATACACTCCAACATAAGATATCTGCTCTCCTGATAAAGCGATTTCAGAAGCGGGGAAGGCTTGATCTAACAATGATCAAGCCTTCCCTGCCAGTTCTCCATTATTAGCAATTAAGCGTATGGAGCAAAAACCAGTTAGCGATGTTCGCGGTTTTCCCTGTACGTGTGGCAATCATCCCAGTCTCCGTGGTAGGAGTAAAAATGATGACAGGGATAGCGATAATAACTATAGCGAGGACGTACACAATCATAATTATGTGTACACATCGGATAGCTAAAATGTCGCTCTGGCTCACTATGCCCACCAGCCGCGAAAACGCTTTCTAGCTCTACGTCAGTCAGTTCAAGTTCCCCAACAGGATTGTCAGGCAACTGTGCACGCTCTTCATCGCTAAGGCTCTGACGATAGAATTCGTCCTTCCAGGCACGAACAACGTTGTTATTCATGAGTATTTCCTTTCTCTTCACATAACACTTCTACATTACCAAGATATCAATAGCGTTTCTCGTTATCATCAGCACGACAATCCGCTTATAACATCTTATACTTCCATATTACACCGCCCAACAAACGAAATTTATCAATATAGATTACAAGAGGAGATAACCAACGATCGCTCTTTATCTAGCAAGCAGGTGCTTCGTGCTAAAATAGAGAGATCATGAAGAGTTTTCCCGCTCTCAGAAAGGTGAAAAGAATATCGTGGATAAACGTATGACGATGGCAGAAGCGATAGCAAACTATGTACCAGATGGTGCCTCTGTCGCGCTGGGACTGGCTTTGGAGCAATTAATTCCTTACGCAGCAGGATTTGAGATAATTCGGCAGCAAAAGCGTGATCTTACCTTAATAGGACCTATTTCAGATATACTTTTCGATCAGCTCATCGGTGCGGGCTGCGTGAAGAAAGTTCAGGTCGCATGGATAGGCAATGTCAGCGAAGGTCTGGGGCATTGCTATCGTCGTGCAGTGGAGCAAGGCATCCCGCATCCTATTGGCGTCGAAGAGTATAGCAATTATAGTATTGGCCTGGCTCTGTTGGCTGCCGGCCTTGGCATCCCTTATATGCCGATACGTTCTCTATTAGGTAGCGACATTCCCCATCAGAATCCAGCATTTCGCGAGGAACCATCTCCTTTTGATGGAACACCCAATGTGTTGGTACCTGCTTTACGGCCTGATGTTACTATTATTCATGTACAGCGCTGTGATGAAGAAGGAAATGCGCATATGTGGGGAGGCTTTGGCATTACTTCTGAAGCTATGTTGGCAGCAAACAATGTGATTATTACGACAGAGGAGATTGTCGCACGTGAGGTTATAGCCAGTGATCCTAATCGTGTCATCGGCCCTGCCTTTAAAGTAAAAGCTGTTGTACATGAACAATGGGGAGCACATCCGTCCATTGTCCAGGGCTACTACAACCGCGATCATGCTTTTTTCTCTGAATATCATGTAAGGACCCGTACCGCCCCAGGATTTCAGGAATGGTGTAATGAATGGGTACAGCACGTTCCAACACGCACAGATTATAATGCAGAAGTGGGCTACGAGCGCCTGAATACCCTTAAGGTCAAAGAGCATCGTTACGCCGCACAGATCGACTACGGATATTAAGCAACAGGAGCGTACATTATGGACTATACGGCGCGAGAATTGATGGTCGTCTGTGCCGCACGCCAGATTCGCGATGGCGAAAATGTTTTCGTAGGAATGCGCTTGCCGCTCTTAGCATTCACGCTTGCTAAACGTACTCATGCTCCCAATTGTACTGGTCTTTTTGAAAATGGAATTATGCGGGATACACCGGCTCAGGAGCTACTTTACACGATGGGAGATGCAGCAAATATTGCTGGTGCACAATGGGCAACAGGCAGCGTGAATTTATTGGGACTAATGGCGGCAGGACAGGTACAATTAGGCTTTATAGGTGGCGCAGAGATCGATCGTTATGGTAACCTGAATACCTCCACCATCGGTGGTTGGCAGCGTCCCACGGTTCGTTTGCCCGGCAGCGGTGGTGGAGCCGATATTGCTTCTCTGGCGCAACGCCTGGCTATTATTATGCCCCACGACAGACGACGGATGCGTGAACGCGTTGATTTTGTGACCAGCCCTGGCTATGGATATGCTGATGAGCAAGGTCCAGCGGGAACAGCATGGCGTCAACGGGTTGGTCTTCCACGTGGGGGTCCAGTCGCTCTTATCACCACTCTAGCCGTCTTTACCTTCGATCCCTCCAACAGTGAAGCACTCCTCCAGTCCTATCATCCTGGCACAAGTATCACACAGGTACAAGAACAAACAGGCTGGCCTTTGCGCCTCGCACCGGATTGTACAGAGACTTCGCCACCTACAGCCGATGAATTGCATCTGATCCGCACATGCGACCCTCAGGGTATATGGACGCATTAAACAAGAAAACGCTTAATCATTCTGCACATCAGAGGTCAGAGATTTAGCCTGACCCACTCTGAAAAGATGGGAGCAGCGAGTCGATACATCTCGTCAGTGTATAACACGATATCACGCTTCAACAATTTTTGCAGCGCGTGACGTGTTGCGGCCTCTTCCAGCCCACTTTTTTGCTGAATATGAGCCATACTTGTTTCTTGTAGTTCCAGGATGGCGAAAAGACAGAGGCGTTGTTCCGCGTCAGTGCGTTCCCAGAGATCTTCAAAATAATTATCGCCCCACTTTTTAAAGATTTCCTCTTGCGCAATCTCCACATCATGACATGTGGCCTGCTCACGTTGGGTCGTATTGAGATTTGAGACGATCACGGAGCAGAGTGCTTGAATCAGAAAAGGGTGACATCCGCTCACGCGTACAATCTCAAGGGCAACTTCTGCGCCGAAAATATGTTCTCCTGGAAAACCGGGAGTAGGATGCACAATCAATTGATGTGCTTCTGCCGTATGGAGAAAGCTGACTTTCAGCGTCTCGACATTCACAAAGTAGCCCGCCCAATTCGGCCCCATCTCGCTGATCGTTTTCACACCACTGAACAACAGAGCCAGACGAGGACGATTTTGAATCACACTCCGAAACCAATCAAGGAGTGATTTCAGATCAATATATTCTCTTTGACCTGCTTCTTCAAGCTTCTCAAATTCATCGAAGGCGAGCAGGAGGATACGATTTTCCTGCTCAAGAATCTGTTCAACGGTGCGCATCCAGCGATTAAAACGATGATAGGCAACCGCCTCATTCTCGCGCTGATCCTCGCGCAATTGCTCATATTCCAGCCGTTTGATGGACATCCCTTTTGTGCCGAGCAGATTATAAACACCCTCGGCAATAGCAGCCAGCAAGGCCGCAATACTGGAAGCAATGCCAGTACTCTGCAGATCATAGAAAACAGAAAGATACTGCGATCCCAACAGGCCGGGCAACTGCTTGAGAATACTACTTTTGCCCATTCTACGCTCGCCAGTCAGGAAAAATGTGGGGCGGCGGCTACGGCTGAGAGCTTCGCTCAACTGCTGAGCTACATCATCACGACCCACAAAAAGGGACTTATGAAGTTCCAGAGCCAGACCGGGAGTGTACGGATTATCGATATGTCCGAAATTGGTGGATCCACTTTTGATCGTATCCAGTTCGTGTCTGGCGATCGCCTGCCATTTCTGCACAATTTCTTCCAGGCGACGATTGAGCACTGCATCTCTAAATGTGGTTGTGGGATGAATTTTCTTGAGATTGAGCAGCATACGCTCAAGCGCATTTTGACGAGCATAGCCATCCATATGCATATAGTAGCTGGCAGCATCTCGACTGGCATCCTCCAGAAAGCTAAACAGCCTTGCAAGCAATGGGTCGAGCAAGCGAATCTCTTGTGGTAACATGATCAAGAGGCGTTGATGAGCGCGGCTAATGTCGCGCAGGCTGTCTCGCATCTGCAAATCAAAGAGGGATATCTCCAGTATAGCAGCCTGGGCAGCCGCTCGCTGTTGAGGGCGTTCGTGGATAATAAAATCGATCTCTTGTAACGTCTCGCTCTTATCTTGCTCGGCGGCGAGAAGAAGCAACTGTTTTAGATAAGGAAGCGGTAAATAGACACATTCATCACAATGGAAAGCACTCTGGCGCAGATAAAAAATTACACGGAGAGGATCTTTCTGGCAATTGAAATACGTCCTCACCATTGCAAGAGAGCTGAGAGGGTAAAGCGGCAGGCGATAATAGCTCAGTACATAACTCAGCACAAAGAAAATGCCGACAGTCAGTCCCTCTATCCATCCTGCACTCATAGAAGGTGCCAATGCTTTACCACTCATCCCGGCATCACCAACCAGGATACCTACGGCAGATCCAAATGTACCAGCAACCATAATCCCAAGCCTGGTTGCCACATTGACCATCTCTGTATATCGTGCACGTCCACCACGTAAGAGACTTCCACGAAGAAGAATACCAAACACATTTGTCGTGACCATTGCGAAGAAGCTACCACCAATGAAGCCTGCCAGGCTTCCCAGGACGCTATCGGTTGCATGTTGAAGTTGTGATCCACCAATCAAGCCAATCAACATTCCGGACCAATAGGCTCCAAAGGTACCGCAAAAGATGCCAGCCAGAATACCCACAATGATGCCAGCAATGATGCCCAGGGTTGTTTGCATTAAACCGCCACGCCGTATCGATCCAATGCTGTTAAAGGTTAATCCTAGTAGCAAGCCAAATGTGAGTCCGTAAACAACTGCGGCAACTGTATCATTCGTAATATTGACAATAATGCTATCGGCAAGTGTCGATGCCATACCAAGCGAAACGCCATAGGGAATGCTAAAAAAACCTCCGATCAGACCAACAATCACGCAGCTTGCAACAGCCGCCCAGATAGCATCCCATACAAACAGGCGCGTTGCGGCTTCGGGCACGATAATGCCATGCAGGCCATAGCGTGCATAGAGGCCAGAATTCAAGACCAGAAGGCCCACACGAATAAGGAAAGCAAGAGGAAAAGAAAAGACCAGCATCGGCAGAAGCAATCTGCTCATTAATACCAGACGTTCTGGTAACACTCTAGACTCAAATTCATTTTTGAAGCCGTCTGGTTGAAAAAAACTGCGCAAAAGCCAGATCGTTGGCTCGTCGAACCAGAAGGAGCGTATTTCTTGCCATCGTCTCATTTAGTACACAACTCCTCGATACACTTCTTCCAGTCGTTGCTCAAAGATCTGCCGATTACGAGGATCATTGCTCGCCTGCCCTCTATCGGCAAGAAGCATTTTACCAGCTAATTGGAGGCGGAGTGGCGGCCATTGGTGCTTCCCCTCCTCTCCATACTTCCACATGAGTTCGTACTCTTGCTGTGTAAAATCGGCCTGTGTCCCTTTTGCCTGAATAAATTCTCTCGCTTCTTCAATCGAAAAAGGTTTCAGAGTTAATTGCTCAAAAATATTAAAAAAACCGCTCGTTTCAACATCTTTTCCAACAATAGCACTTAATGGGCTTCGACTAACAGCAATCAGGGTCAGACCAAACTTCTGTGTCATCGCACGCAAAGCTCGAAAAAAATCGAGCGTAAATTCCTTCCTATTGCCAAAGCCCTCGAATTCATCAATACAAAGGACGGGATTGATGTGCTTCTTCTGCAATGCCTTCAAACCTTTTTCAAAGGCAATCAACCCTTGCTGGGATCGAGAAGAAGGAAGCTTAAATTCCTCTAGCACTTCCGCAACAAAGCCATTAACGGTGCTACAACTGGGCATCGTTGCATCTAAATATTTAACATAAAAACGGCTGCCAAGTTCTTGAGTTGCAAGGTACTGTAAATGATGGATAAGCCAGGTTTTTCCACTGCGGCGAGGACCAATAATGGAGGTCGACGCTTTACGAGATGTACGGCTGACCAGAATCTCACGTTCACTTTTCCGACCATAAACTTCTTCTGGTGCAGGCAGTGGCTCATTAAACAAAAAGATCGGACCAGGACGAAAAGAAGAAGCAACATCGGCAGGAATGATCACGGCAGGATGGTTTGTACCAGAAGACGCGTCTTGCTCTTCCGGCATAAGTCCCAACTCTTGAATACTCTTACCATAAAGAATGCTTAACTTCTTACGAAAATAACGGTTAGGAAAGGTGATACCACTCTCCCAGCGACTGATTGTAACACCAGTCGTGCCAATTTTCTCAGCCAGCTCTTCCTGGGTCCATCCATGGCTTTCACGCATAGTACGCAACAGATACTTGGGAGTAGCTTCATCGGGTTTCTTCACGCCTGGCTTTCTCCTGAACACACTACATATCTGATAAAGATGACAAAAAGATGATAATAATGATATTTTAACATCTCTACCTCTTGATGTACACTTATCACTAAATATCCATAATTACAGACGTTTCATGTGTGTCTCCTGGCAAAAAAATTATGTTAAAAGCCAAAATCCAAATAGTGGTCTATAAATATGAATACTCCTGGTGATCCCTTTCCACAACTAAAACGTCTGGCAGCACGCTCAAAAGATGCTCGCTTTACTATTTTAGTGACAGGAAGTACAACTGTTTACACATCGAGTATGACCAATCCTCTTTCAGGTACAAGAATCATACAAGTATATATGGGAGAAAAAGGTACTTTAGAGATTATTATGTGGGAACGCTCGATTAATGATCTTCCATGTCGTATCATCATGATACCAGAGTTAGCCCATATATCTCATGACCCGGTCCTATCTAAAAAGCTTGTAGAAGCAATCAAAGATGCCATATCTCCCATCCACTGCATATGGTTTGCAGCCCGGCTCAACGAAACTACGCTCCATAAAGATGAACAAAATGTCATAAATTGGATTACCACTATCCTGGGCGAGCAGGCATGGAACTATGCTATTCTTGTACTCACCCATGCAAATACAATAAAAGATGCCTGGAAACGTGCCGACATGATGAAAAAACGTTCAGAAAACATTCGTGCCGAAATCTCACTCTATACCGGTTGGGATATCGCCGCAAATATTACTTCGGTACCAGTTATTGCTCTAGATGACATTATGCTCAATGGTAAAATGTGGTTACCCGAATTGTACGAACAGATTATGCGCCGCAGCAATCTCAAGGGCATTACAGCATCCACCAGTGCCGCTCCCTCTATCGAAAAAGATCATTCTGTCACTGGTGATAAACTGCCGCAAGAAACGAAAAAAATTCTAGAAGACACGCTGGTGCGTACGCTTACCCGGTGTTATCTTTCAAGTGCTCTTGTAGGAATTGTGGGCATGAGCCTCTATGGTCCACGAGGTTTTATTATTGGTCTGGCTGGCAACTTAGCATTCTGGATGCTACTCAGATTTATACATACCTTGCAAACACGCCACTAGAAACCACCTCTACAATGCCTGGTTGACTGTTCCACTTGTCTCACATGATTTTTTATGCCTACAATAGAACCACAAAACCTGCTATCCCAGCAGGACTGTTTCATTGTGCACGAGTCAAGCACTCGCCCAACTCGTGTAGACACAACCAGAGCTAGCAAAGATGCTACGAAGGAGAGATATGACAGACTATCACTATATTTTGACTGAACGTGACGAGCGTGTTGGAATTGTTACACTAAATCGCCCTAAAGAGTTGAATGCCCTGAGTATTGCGGTTATCGGCGAAGTGGCCAATGCAATGGAGGAATTTGATCGAGACGCGGAAATTGGCTGCATCGTCATCACGGGATCTGGTGAGAAGGCCTTTGCGGCGGGTGCAGATATCAAGGAGATGTCGAATAAATCGCCGATCGATATGTTGAACGCGGGTTTCGATGATTGGGATCGCATCCGACGTATTAGCAAGCCTATTATTGCGGCTGTCTTTGGCTATGTGCTCGGTGGCGGCTGCGAGCTGGCATTAAACTGTGACATGATCATCGCAGCCGAAAATACGCGCTTTGGGCAGCCAGAAATTATGCTCGGTATTATTCCGGGCGCGGGAGGAACGCAACGTCTGGCACGTACACTTGGCAAATATCGCACCATGGAGATGGTCCTACTGGGTGCACAGGTAGGCGCGAAAGAGATGGCTGAACATGGTCTGGTCAATCATATCGTCCCCAAAGGCGAACAATTGTCAGAAGCTATCAAGATGGCGAAAAAAATTGCGGCTCAGGCACCCGTCGCGGCTCGCCTGGCAAAGGCATCTGTGCTGGCTGCCTTCGAGACTTCACTACAAGAAGGATTGGCCATCGAACGGCAAAATTTCTTCCTGCTTTTCGCAAGTGAAGACATGCGTGAAGGCATGCAAGCATTCATAGAAAAACGTCAGGCTCAATTCAAAGGAAAGTAGGGCACGCTCTCACCATTGATTGCGGAAGCGAATGCCTCGGGCAACATTGGCACCGTCTCATATTGAAGCAACTCGGACGGTTGTATCCAACGCATCTCGGTCGCTTCCCAATCAATTTTGATGTGAGTGGGAGCAAGGACGCGAAACAGAAAAGGGTGAATGTAAAAGTGGCGTCCTAGCGACTCATCGCGGTACTCTACGACGGCACCTCGCTTAAGCATACGCACCTCTTCTCGCAGCAGTGCCGTCTCCTCGCCAATTTCAACGAGTGCCTGTTCGTCCGCTGTTACATCAGGCTCTACAAAGCCACTGATACCGGCCCAGCGACCATGATAGCTCCCTACACGCTGACTGCGTTGAACAAGCAAAATACGGGGCACCTGTTCATCGGTTCGCTCTAAAAAACACGTGACCACATGTGTGGGACGCAACACTTCTGGCGTGCTCAATGGATACCTCCTTGACAAGTAATTGGATGACAGACACACACATTTCGGCTATAATTCATACACGCAATAATCGTCAGGAGTAGGGCCTGTCCAATCAATAGAAAAGCAAGCGATTGTACTTATAGATACGTTGTGATCCTAACAGTGGTTTCGCTCGTTATAATTTAACAGGTGCAGATTATATATTATCCACTCAGAGTAAAACACATAGACCGAAGCAGGAGTATTCATAATTATGCAAACTAATAAATCGGTACCATCAGATGATGAGGTGGTATCGCCTACTGATAAAACAGCGTCATTGTCCAATGAAACCATCTCATCTGCTAACAATACGGTGGTATCAAATGCTGAAAGGCCATCATCTACCGATGGAAATATCTCTTCTGATGATGAGATAGTATCGTCTCCTGATGATACTATCTCATCATCGAATGAGGTAGCGCCAACTGTTGAAGTGGTATCAATCAATGATGAGATAATCACGCCAACTGTTGAAGTGCCATCTGTCAATGATGAGGCAATTACACCAACTATCGAAGCGACATCTGTCAGTGATGAGACAACGCCACATTTAGAAGATGCAGCGCTAGCAGGCGAGCCACAGCAAACATGGCATGCATTTGTTGAACCCTGGTGGAAAGCCACCCTCGCCATCCTTCCAACATTTCTTATTACACGTTTCATTTTCTTGCTTCTAGCCTATTTCGGTGGCGTCCTCTTCTTCGTCAAAAACTATGTAACAACTGTTATTCCCTTCCATACTATTCTCTACCGCTGGGATTGGTGGGATGCTGAGCGTTTCAGGACGATTGCCACCCAGGGTTATCTCACGCCACAATATGCAGCCTTTTTTCCACTCTATCCTGCGTTGGTTCATGCGGTCACCGTGGTGACACATCGCGATGCTCTTGAAGTGGGCATGTTTGTCTCGAACATGGCCTTTCTAGGGATGTTGATTGTGCTGTACCGTTTTGTGACGGTCGAATTTGATAAAGAGACGGCGCAACGAACGGTCCTCTACATTTCAATCTTCCCCACTGCGCTCTTTTTCTTCGCAGGTTATAACGAGTCGCTATTCCTCTTCCTTACGCTAGCTTGCTTCTATACTATACGGCGTGGTTCCTGGTGGCTGGCGGGTCTGTTTGGCATGCTTGCTATCTTAACACGCTCGTCTGGCATCTTCCTGGCCCTGGTCTTCGTCTGCGAATATGTGCGTCAAAACTGGTCATTCTTGCGCGAGACATGGCAGAGTAAAGCGTTCCCTCGTCTGGTGCGCCCACTCGTGACACAATTATCGGCTGTTCTTCTTATCCCCATTGGCCTGGGCATCTACTCTTACGCGCTCTATCGACGTTTTCATGATCCACTGGCATTCCTACATGCTCAAAAGGATTGGCGTGTAGGATTGACTTTTCCATTATATGCACCCCTCGCCACACTTAAGAAACTTTTCACTTTGCCCCTGTTTACTTTCGTAACACCCCACAATCTTATTGACCTGAGCGCTGCTGTTCTCTTTGTAATACTCCTTGTACTCTGTTTTGTGGGGCCAGAAAAAATTAAGCTCTCACAGTGGACGTTCCCGTTATTCGGCCTGCTGATTCTGATCACAACGATGCTCTACCCCACCCTTCCCAGTCGTGGTGGATGGTATGATCCGCTGGCATCAACGCAGCGTCTGGTGTTGGAAGCATTCGTGGGCTTTATTATTCTGGCACGTTTTGGACGCCGCCCCTGGTTCAATCAGCTCTACCTGCTCATTTCATTGCCGCTGCTAGCATTTCTGACATTACAGTTCATGACAGGACATTGGACAGTATAGATAGATACTTCTCGCCACATGTATACTATACACATGCAACATGAAGGTTTTAACCACCTTTTAGTTGCTAGAGTGTTGAATGGGGCATGAGAGATCTGTTACAAAAATATCAGGCATCCAGGTGCAAATTTGGATGCCTATTTTTTGTGTATAGACAACTTTCCTATAATTCGTCCTTGACGTATCCTTAACACTCCTATATAGTATGCTTGGCGTATAGTATATTTTGCACACTGTACGCCAATTACTGACACACATACTACACGTCAGAGGTCTGATCGTTCAAGAAAGCAAGAAAGCAAGAAAGCAAGAAGTTCGACCCTGAGCGCAATTTTTTATGATTTTCATTTTCCAAGCCTTTACAGGCCTGTTCGCCTTACTAACTGGAGGTAGGCCGAAGTGTCAACGACTGTCATTGTGGTCTTTATCATCATAACTATAGGAGCAGGATTTGCTGTTTATATTGGCTCTTCTCTAGGAGACTCCCGCAGTCGAGCTCGTTACGAAGAACGGCTTCGCCTCGAAAAAGAGGTTAGCGAACAACGACTGCTGGAGGTTCAGAATCAACAACGGGAAGCACTACTCGAAGCACGTGATGAAAACGCACAGTTTCGTGCGATTATGGAACGAGAAAACGCGGAGCGGCGCACTGAACTACAACGTCAGGAGCGACGCATACAACAAAAAGAGGAAAACCTTGAACGCAAGATAGATGCCCTGGAACAGCGCGAGCGCAAAATCAGCACCAAAGAGCGTTCCATCGAGCAGATACGCGAGGAGGTGGAAGATCTTAAACACCAACAATTCACGACCCTTGAACGCCTAGCACAACTCACTGAAGAGCAAGCAAAGGAAATGCTTCTCTCCCATATTGAGAGCCAGGTACGTACCGAAGCCGCACATCGTGTGCGTATGATTGAAGAGCAGACGCGCGATGAGGCTGATGCTCGTGCCCGTGAGATTATTACCCTCGCCATTCAGCGTTGCGCCTCAGACCAGGTAGCGGAAGCGGTGGTCTCGGTCGTCCCACTCCCCAACGATGAAATGAAAGGCCGCATCATTGGACGTGAGGGTCGTAACATACGCGCCCTCGAATCTGCAACCGGCGTTGACCTGATTATTGATGACACACCTGAAGCGGTAATCCTTTCCGGCTTTGACCCCGTGCGACGTGAGGTTGCTCGCATTGCTCTGACCAAATTAATTCTTGACGGGCGCATCCATCCAGCGCGCATTGAGGATGTTGTCGCCAAAGCAAGGCAGGAAGTTGACATTGTTGTGCGCGAAGCCGGTGAAAATGCGGCCCTGGAAGCCAATGTACACGGCCTGCAACCAGAGTTGCTCAAGATTCTGGGACGGCTCCATTTCCGCACCAGCTATGGACAGAATGTATTAGCACACTCAGTAGAGGTATCTATTCTGGCCGCAACTATGGCCCATGAACTGGGGGCCGATGTTAACGTGTGTAAGACAGCCGCCCTCCTCCACGTCCTGGGCAAAGCTATCGACCAGGAGGTTGAAGGACCACATGCCATTGTCGGTGGTGAAGTAGTACGCCGTTTTGGCAAATCGCCCAAGATCATTCATGCGATGGTCGCACATCACGCCACAGAAACAGAGCCGCAATCTCTAGAAGCAGCCATTGTGCAGGCGGCGGATGCCATCTCAGCAGCTCGTCCTGGTGCACGCCGTGAGACGATCGATCTGTATATCAAGCGTCTGGAAGCCCTTGAAAATATCGCCAACTCGTTTACCGGCGTCGAGAAATCTTTTGCCATTCAGGCGGGTCGCGAAGTCCGCATTATCGTCAAACCAGAGGAGGTCGACGAGTATACTGCCAGCCGCCTCGCCAGCGACATAGCCCATAAAATTGAAGAGAGCCTCGACTATCCTGGGCAGATCAAGATCTGCGTGGTACGCGAAACACGCTCGGTAGATTATGCTCGCTAGTTCGAACTGAATAACGTTGTTTACAATGTCCTATGCGGGCTTGTAAACTGCGCCCCTACACCAGTGGTGATTGTACAGGTGTAGGGGCGCAGTTTACAAGCCCGTATCTCATATATACACATTCGCAGGCCCATATGATTAGCTTCAAGCATATATTAAATGCTAATTTGTCGTCTCGGATCTTGATTATTGCTCCAAAGTAATGTATAGTAATTCCAAGTACTGTTTTGTCTTGCATAATACAGAAGGGGATCCAAATGGAGCGTTTACTGACGACAGAAGAAATTGCTGAATACTTACGTGTCGATGTAGTGACGATTCGACGCCTCATCAACCGAAATGAACTTCCTGCTTACCGCATCGGCGGTGAATATCGTTTTACAGAATCCGATCTTGAGAATTACTTACAGCGCCAACGTGTAGGTGTAAAATCGGCAGAGCCGGGCTCTCCCTTATCAGGAACTATAGAGGCTGGTCCCTTCTTCGAGTGGATACATAAAGTACTTCAGGGGAAACAAACCTCGCCTTCGGATGTAGTAAAGAGTGATCGTTTCGACCGTTTTACCGATCAGGCACGAAGGGTGCTTAAGTTGTCTCAGGATGAAGCGCAACGCTTTAAGCACAACTACGTAGGTACAGAACATCTACTACTAGGTCTCATAGATGAAGGTGAAGGAACAGCAATTCAAGCATTAAACAATCTAGGTGTTGAATTGGCGAAAATACGCGCTAATATAGAAATTATTGTCAGTCATGGTGATCGTGTTGTACTCGGCGATATTGGACTGACTCCTCGTGCAAAAAAGGTGATTGAGCTGGCAGTTGACGAGGCTCGTCGTCTTGATCACCATTATATCGGAACAGAACACCTGCTCCTGGGTCTCTTACGAGAAGGTGAAGGTATCGCGGCAGGCGTATTGGAAAGCCTTGGCGTCACACTGGAGCATGCACGTACTGAGGTGCAGCAACTATTAAGCAAACACGCAGAAAACGAAACAATTCCAGTACCACCAGTACCATCTGAGGCAACCTCACTATTGAGTGAAGGGGCACCAGAATTGATATGCAGTTCTTGTAATGCACACTCTCCAGTGTACTTTCACTACTGCTTCAACTGCGGCCAACCATTGAAACCAGAATAGCAATTTGTGAACCGCATCTCTACACCATGGATTGCCTGATCTTGTCCATATATGTCCTGGTGTAGGGGCGCGGTTTACAAGCCCGCATAATGCACCACATAGATAGATGTTTTATACTGTCAATTACAAGTCATAACAAAAACAGATTTTACTACCACAAGAATGAGGGGTACATGGCAAACATTGTAGATCTTCACACCCATTCAACCGCTTCGGACGGTCTCTACTCCCCCACAGAGCTATTTCAACACGCCGCTGACGCTGGATTACGCGTAGTAGCATTGACCGATCATGATAGCACAAACGGGCTTGAAGAGGCTGCTCAGGCGGCACGAACACATGATATCGATTTTATTCCCGGCATTGAACTTAATACCGACATTGAGGGTGGAGAGGTGCACGTTCTGGGCTATTTTCCTGAATATACACGCCCGGAATTTCAATCTGTCTTGCAGATATTGCGCAACGCACGCGTCCATCGTGGACAGCATATGGTGGAACTGCTCAACGAACAAGGCGTACACATTCAATGGCAACGCGTACGAGAGATCGCTCAGGGATCAGTAGGACGCCCTCATGTTGCCAAAGCATTGTTGGAAGCTGGCTACGTTAAAAGTATTCCTGAGGCATTTGATAAATATATTGGCTCAAATTCGCCCGCATATGTGCCGCGCTATAAACTGACTCCACAGGATGCGATACGCCTGATCGCCAGCGCCAACGGAATCTCCGTCATGGCTCACCCTCTCACGATGCCAGGATTAGCGGCACTACGGGCATGGCTCCCAGAACTGCACGACGCCGGGTTGGTTGGGATAGAAGTCTACTATGGCCCTTACGCTCAGAGCGAGGTGCAAGAATTAAAGGCGTTCGCTGATGAATATCGCCTCATAGCTACCGGCGGGACCGACTATCATGGTCCTGGTATTCATCCTACTCCGCTGGGAGGGCGTTATGTTCCCTACGAAGCGGTCGAACAACTTAAAGCTGCGGCGGCTGAACGGCACGGGAAAACCCCACCACCATTTGAATTACCCCCGCC
>JACDAE010000230.1 GCA_013695595.1 Ktedonobacteraceae bacterium
AACACCTGAAGCCGTCGGGCTAACCCGTAAGGGGGGCAGACGTCGAGGGTGGGGTCGGTGATTGGGGTGAAGTCGTAACAAGGTAGCCGTACCGGAAGGTGCGGCTGGATCACCTCCTTTCTAGGGAGTCTGAAGTGTTTACACTTCGATCCCAGGTCGGTTCTCACTTTTAAGTGAGATATGATGAGCAAACTTGTTCCTGATAGGTTCTGTATGCCGGTATTTCTGTCCAGCCTTATCACTCTTGAGTTGCTTGTATACTCTTCATCCTTCGCAACAAGGGCCTTTAGCTCAGGTGGTTAGAGCGCAGTCCTGATAAGACTGAGGTCCCTGGTTCGAGTCCAGGAAGGCCCATCATCCCATTAAGGGGACGTAGCTTAGTTGGTAGAGCGCCGCCTTTGCACGGCGGAGGTCAGGGGTTCGAATCCCCTCGTCTCCACCAGGGATTATTACCCGGTGAACCCGCTTGTATATGCAGGTGGGGTGGTGACTATAGCGAAGAGGAAACACCCGTACCCATCCCGAACACGGTAGTTAAGCTCTTCAGCCCCGATGATACTGTGGGGGCAACTCCATGGGAAAATAGGACGTCGCCACTCCACCCGCCTGTATGGGCGGGTTTTTCTTTCTCCTCACGCCCACACACAATCGATCTCACCTTTTAATAGGTGACGACCATTGTTCCATAACCTGTATTTGCATATAACCAGGCTGCATCCCACAATGATAAATTGATACAACCATGGCTTCCTGTACCCGCAAACTCTTCGCCGGCTGGATCATAATGGGGGAAATTCGTGCCGCGTCCATAATAGGCTCTCCACCAGCTATCGTGCAAATAATAGCCACCCGTGTGATACTCCATCGCGTAGTTAATTGGCGTATCAGGATACCAATTTGGCGATCCCACTGGCACATGCGACCTGAAAACCGTATGCCATCTCCTGCGCGAAATTTGCCATATTCCTGCTGGCGACGCGTCTCCCAGACGCCCACTGGTTATAAGAAAGGCCTTTATCAACTTCCCATCCCGGTACACACGACACGCCTGTTCAATAAATGATACGATGACAACCTGGCCAGTGAGATGATAATACCTCATTAAACGCAGATCGCTAGCATGAGGATTATTCCATGCGGTGGTATCTGTATAATCTGCCTCCATAGCGTGCAAATGCATCAAATTGGCGTAAATACGTTTGAGCGCATTTTGATATTCATGCATGGTGTGGGACTGGTTGACGGCCTCATCATTCTCCAGGCCAAATCCTTGCTTACGATCATATTCGTAGTTGAGTGGATATGTTACTCCATTATAAAAATCATAGTACTGATGTTTTTTACCCCAATTATCCACTTCTTGATGATATTGGTTGAGGGAATTATTGGCCTGGTTCCGGATCTTGAAGAGTGAGGCCAGATATTCTATATGCTGTTGGGCAAGTTCAAGCTCAATCCTTTGCATATCAAACACATCTGGCTTATGCACTCTATTTTCTATCTCTTTGGCATGATAGTGAGATGGTGACTGCACACGGCTATGAATTTTAGCCATACCAGATAGAAACAGTAATATCATACATATACTGGCCACAAATATGCTTCCGCGCATAACCCATTGAGAGGTTTTTCTCTTTTTGTCGCTCACACTAATAGCTCCCTTTTCGTTTGTTGCCACCTATGACCTGCTCTTCTACATCCCATTTCAGTGTACCAGGGAGCTATAAATATGTTGTTGAATGTAGCTTGCTATAAAATCAGGGACGTGTTCGAGAATTGGGCGCAGCTAGTACCGAATACTATTAGAATGCAAAAGTGCGTAACATTTTTTGGGCTACAACGATCCTTTAATGAGATCTCAAAAACTGCTATCGGACTGGAATCTTTTTTATTCCTCATTATCGAGCGGTGACCGTGTAGCAAGCGCTGCATCGGCAACGAGCAACGATGAATCGCTACGATACTGACGCTGTAGTGCCAGACATTCTTCGGTCCAGCCCTGGGCGGTGCGAGCAAGTCCGACAAGGGCCGCAAATGCCAACCTGCGGAGTCGTTCATCAGAACTGCTTCTAAAAGCTTTCTCCAGGTGAATAAAATCTGTAAGATCTGTACGACCTTGAGGATTTTCTAGCATCGTGCATGCATAAATCAACATACCAGCGTGCAACCTGCCATTAACAGATAAGCGTATAAAATAGTTTGCCAGTTCTTCAACAGGCAATGCTGTGATCGCAATTCCCAGGCTGAATCGGGTCGCCAATGCATCCTGCTCCAGTACATCTAATACCGCATACGCCGTGGGCATATGTAGTCTTTTATTTGTCAACAGGACACGCTGCAAATGAAAAACCACATTCTGTACAGCCTGCCGTCTTGGAAGCAACGTTGTTACCACCTGACTTACGGCGAGAGCATGCTTTCCTGTATAGGTTGCGAAAAGTGCTTGCGCGGCTATATTGCGCTCATCAGGGAAACGCGAGGTCAATGCCGTCAGAATTTTGGGGAAGAGCACTTTTTCAGCATCATTAATTGGTAGAAGTATACAGCGCTCAAGTGTTGCCTGCCGCACTTCTGGTTCAGGATGAGAGAGTAACAGGGCAAGCACAGCAAGTAAGTGCTGCTGTGCCTGTAGAGAAAGGCGATCAGAAGGAATACGCGTAACACTCTTCGCAATGGCAATATCAGGAGATTGCGCAGCACTTTCCATAACATTCCAGGTTTCGTCCTTTTCCAGGTACGTCCATAGTGCCCGCAGTAGTGCAATCCTCACATCACGGTGCAGGTCTTCCCTGCCATACATGGTGAGAAGCATACGGTATGCCTCCTCCGATGCCAGATCACCCAGCAGGCGGATTACCTCTTTCGCAACTGTGACCCGCTGCAACGGGACGGCGTTTAGCAGCGTAAAGGCTTTTTCGACAGGCATGGTAAGGATTGCACGTCGTAAGACATAAATAGCAATTCGTGCTCGATCATCATTGAGAGAATCGAGCAAGGTCGGTATGCCCTGGCTAGCATCATCCAGACGGCCCAGTGCACGCAGGGCAGTGTCACGCAGTGCCAGACGTTCGTCGTGAGCCAATTCAATCAGACGATTTGGAGAAATGGCAGGCAACGCGGATAATTGATGGATAACATAAAAGAGAGCCTGATTATCACGCTTTTCATCGCGTGTAACAGAGGTAAGCGCCGTTGCAAAAATGCGTTGCTGCTCAGGTGTCCAACGATGGAAGCCCGTCGTGAGTGGCAATACAAAGCGTGTCCGGCCCGTGCTAAACCAGCCACTAAAAGCTTCTTGTCCTAGAAAGGGGGTAATCAAATCCTGCCGATGGCGGTGAAGATAGGTGTACACACGTCGACGTGTGCCCCAGCTCCGATCTCTCTCAATCAACTGAGGGATAAGCGTGTGGAGCAGTTCGTACCTGCTGTTGGCAATATATTCCAGAGCTATTTCTGCGTGTGATCTCCAGGTATTGACAGCGTCTTGCAAGATAGCAAAGAAACCATCAAACACCCGCAACCGCTTTCCTAAAGCAGAGGCAACGGCGAATATCTCCTCCTGCCGTTCACGATCGCGCCATTCGTGTAATACAGGCAGCAGAATAGGAGCAAGGCGTTGCATATCGGCATCTGATAAGCGTTCTTCAATAGTATTCCCTCTAATATTACTCCTTCTCAAGCTCCCATGTTTTGTTGCTAGCAAAACGAGTTGCTTTGCACCCCAATCTGGATAAGTCGGAAGTAGGAGGAAAATCAATTTTCCTATTGCATGTGATGTCAGGCTTGAGAGGTCAGCAGCATCCAGAGCCTCACTCATAATTTGTGCTAAAGCATCTAAATGGTTGGGGAGCCAGGCACTCGGAGGAAGATTAGCCAGTCCCAAGAGCATGGCATAACGTACGGGATCTTGCTCATTGCGACGCGCATGTACAAGCGTTAAAGCTTCTGAGAGTTTATCACGATGGAAGCGTATTGCTCCCATCAACGTCTTGAGCGCAAGAGCGCGTAACTCTGGATCAGGATTTTTAATGAAAAGATTCAGTATAGTTAATGCTTCATCCCAGGGCAGATAGGCAGCATAAAGGAGACGCTGAAATGGACGTGTTGCCAGGGCAGGCAGGCCTATATGACGACGAGCTTCTTGATAACGTAACTCACGAGGTAAAGCAGCAACGATAGGTTCCGATAAGCATCCCTCAGTATCATACCAGCCCTTTCCATATTTCGTGTAGATGACACCACGTTGCTCAGGCTGTACATGACGAAACCATATATCACGATTCGATAGCGTCATGTCTTGCCGCTCGATCAATTGCATAATATGGTCAAGGTTCAATCGCTGAATAGAATGGCTAAAGTCAAGACGTACCTTATCGCTCACACTAAATAACAAGGCAGCCATTTCATTTGGGCGCTTAGCAACTAGAGGCTGTAGCTGTAGATTTGTCAGGGGAGTGTAACGGACAAGAGCGGTCACAAGAGCAAGCATAGTATCAGGATGAGTTTTTGCCAGGATAGGCAAAACTGTATTGGTGCGCCAGGTAAGGTCGGGATCGAGGTCTATTACAGCTTCCGCCTGCACCTGGAGCGATGCAAGCAATAATTCAGGATGCAATCTGGCTAAACGTCTCAAATCGTTACTATTGGCATAAGGGAGAACTTGCTCAATATATTGAGTAACAACATGTGCAGAACCAAAACCTAACAATTTGAACAAGGATGTATTCGCTCCCTGAGCAGCCAGTGTTTGCAGAAATGTATCGATGGGTGTAAAACGCTGCCGTTTGTAAAGTTCTCGGACAATAACTGTCTGCTGTTTAGCAGGCACAAGAGCCAGTGCTTTTTGTAGTTGCACATCATCACATAATAACACGCTCAATTTGCAAGCCAGGCCACGAATTATACTAGAAGAGTCTGAAAGGGCACGTAATACGTGCTCGCTATCACGGCTGCCATAGCAGGTGTAGAGTGCCAACCAGCGTTCGTAGAAATCTCCTTGTTCCCATGCAGCAATGATTACGGCAACATTGGTTCCTGCACCCGCCTGATGGCCGAGTTCAATCACACGCCCTATTCTCGTTTTGTGGTTCATAGATGCTAGTTCTTTTAGCATCTGAGATGGCGTCATAGCCATAGCATTATAGCTCCTGCCTTTATATTATTTTATCCATGCAGAATATCGTACGCCCGCCTCAACCCCTCCAGAGGCAAATACTGGTTGACATATTGAATCTCGGGGATAATAGGGGCCATCAATTGCGCCAGGCCACCATGCGCAATCACTTTTACCTCGCTATCATTGGTTACGCCTGGAATCTCTTTGCGCAGGCGACCAAGCAGGCCTTGTACCAATCCGACATGTCCATAAATAATGCCAGATTGCATATTCTCGATAGTATTCTTGCCTAGTGGTGAACGTGGAGGCGTCATATCGACGCGATAGAGGCGCGAGGCGGCGCTACTGAGCGCTTCGGCTGAAATCATCAGGCCCGGCGCAATAGCCCCACCCAGGAAATCGCCCTCAGATGAGACAACATCAAATGTGGTTGCGGTACTGAAGGCGATGATAATAGCCGGGCCGCCGTAGATATGGTGCGCCGCTAATGTCGTCACAATACGATCAGAACCAAGTTCCCAGGGATTATCAATAAGCAGCTTCACACCCAGATCCAGCTCATGACTAATCACGAAAGCCTCTTTATCGCAATAACGTAAAGCCAATTCCTGGAAAACAGGGGTCAACGGCGGCACAACACTCGATAGAATAATATCGTCAACATCGGTAAGGTAGTACCCTGCATGACGAAAGAGATCGCCCAGCACCATTGCGTATTCATCGGTGGTCCGTTGCCGGGCCGTTGATACCACCCAATGCTGCTTCATCTTTGCATCATCGTACAGGCCAAATTTGATATTACTGTTACTGATATCGATGGCAAGCAGCATTTTCTTACTCCATTACTGAATATGAACAGACATGGGCGCTCTAATTATGGACCCTATCGAGTGAAGATCTGTTGTGCGGTGGCCGCATATTCTTTCAACAAAGCAGCAATGTGGAATGTATCGCCAAATGAGTTATCGTTCGTGACGATTACCTGACGATCGGTACGAGTGTCGACAAAGGCCAGCGAAGTAGGCGTACGCCTGCCTTTACGCAGTGAACTTCCTCCAGAGCGCAAACCTAATACACTCATGGCACGCCTGCCGAAAAAGAAACTGGTCGTATTCTCTCCCACACCTGAGACCTGTTCAACCATGCTTCCAGGTGGAGGGGTACGATCAGGTGGAGGAGTTCCGCGTGCCGTGACGTGACGAATATTGACGCATGGTACATGAACGATGTTTTTGCCTTCTTGCTTCACGAAGTCATCCGGTGTAAGCACCAGCATATATCTATCAGCATGCCTCAGTCGCCAGATATCGGTAATCAGTGACCACAGGCTTCCCAGGCCAATAAAGAGAAAAACGCCCAGAAGAAGTGTGGTAAAAAGAGCAGCACCAAAACCATGTTGATAGTTACTTGGAATGACTATAGGCACAATCAGGGCAAAAAGAAAGAAGCCTACAAAAATGCCGAATATCCAACCACCCATACTAAGCATCACTTTATTACGTAAAAGTGGAAAAACGATCCAGCCCTCGGAGAGTTCATCGCCGACTCTGGCCTTTGTCAGTATCTCTTCTGCTTGCATTTCAGCACCTCATTTACATAGCAGTATAGTACTATCCCTATTCTATTGCCTTATTATAACAGACAAAGGGCAGTATTGGGAAAATTTTGTTTCCATCTGTCACAGCCTGGATAAGAATAGAGAAAAGCGGCCCCATCATGGGTTATAATGGAGCAGAACTTTCATACTGGCGGTTTATTTGAGGGGTCGCAATGGATACAAATATGCGCATGATGGCAGAAGAAACTGCACGTCTCCTCCTTCAGCGTTTTCAACAACAATCCGGGTTTACAAATGAGGGCAGAACACCACTCGATGAACTGATCGAGTGGCTTGGTTTGCGTATAGAGACATTTCATCCCGATGATGAACCTGAGGGAACATATGGATACGTAGATCCTGATGAAAGCGAAAATCTGATCTGGCTCTGTCGTGGTCTTCCCGAAACTCTGCGCCGCTTTACACTTGCACATGAACTGGGGCACGTGATTCTGCACTGTCATAGTACTGAACGTATCCAGCATTTGTCTGGAGATATCGCTTCCTTGATCAGATTGCAGGACGAACAGCAACACGCCCCATCACTTTCCCATCAAGATCCATGCCATGATAGCGACGTGCAAGAAACCATGCAGCTTGACCAGGAACAGCTTCAGGAGGCACTGGGTATAGGTCAACAATATGATCCTCGCAGCAAGCGTGAGATCGCAGCCAATGTCTTCGCCGCCGAACTGTTGATGCCTTTTGAGCGTGTGTACGCTCGCTACCTTGAAGCTGAGACATCACCAGCATCGCTCGCCAACATATTCGCCGTCTCCAATGCAGCAATGCTCAATCGGCTCGTAGGCATGCTCAATACTGCTGCAATGAGGGAAAGAGAACTGGCCGTGGGAACAGGGCAAGCGCGAGGCCCCCACCCTGCCTCCGCGCCACCCCTTGCCCCTACGAATGGGAATAAGGGTGGGAGGAAACAATATGATGAATTTCAACAGGCGGCCATTGATGCTCCTACGCCTGCTCTTATTGTTGCGGGGCCTGGGAGCGGCAAGACCAGCACTCTCATTGGGCGCGTCGAACATATTATTCATACGTTGGACGTTCCCCCGCAACGTATCTTAGCGCTGACGTTCTCACGTAAAGCCGCACAGGAGATGCAGGAACGTCTACAATCACTGCTCGCTGGCGATGGGCAAGCCTATGCACTGTTACCTGAAGTCAGTACCTTTCATGCCTTCTGCGCTAACCTGCTACGTCAACATGGGCCGAAAGTGGGATTGCGCGAGGATTTCACGCTCATCGACGAAGCTGAGGGCTATTTTTTGTTGCGCCAGATGTCCAATGAGATACGCTTGCAGCATTACCAGAAGTTACAGTCACCAACCTATTATTTTCCTGACATGCTTAAGGCTATTTCGCGTGCAAAGGACGAACTGATATCGCCAGAGGAATACGCTCTCCTGGCACATCAGATGCGTCAGCAGGCCTATAATGAAGAGACCCAACAAAAGGCTGAAAAAGCGCAGGAGGTGGCTCACATCTATGCACTTTACCAGCAAGCATTAGCACGTCAGGGCGATAGCGATTTTGGGGGCTTGCTTGCATTGACGGTACAACTTTTCCGTGAGCATCCGGGGATTCGCCAGGAGCAGCAGCAAAAGTATCAACACATCCTGGTCGACGAGTTCCAGGATGTCAACCGGGCCAGCGGAGTATTGCTGCGTGAGTTGGCTGGCGATGATCAGCACGTCTGGGTGGTTGGTGATGCGAACCAGGCAATCTATGGATTTCGTGGTGCATCTCCCGCAAATATCAGCCAGTTCACGACAGATTTCCCGTCAGCGGTGGTGCTCCCCCTCAGCCGCAACTATCGCTCACGACCCGATCTTGTCACCATTGCGGAGTCATTCCGCTGTGTACAACTGGAATTGGGACAGGAGCCAGGCAAAAACGAGCCAGTTCGCCTTACCCATGCTGATACGTATGTAACATTGGCGAAGGCCAGCGACGAGGCCAGCGAATTAACGGGTCTGGTCAAAGACATCCAGTATAAACATAACACTGGCTTCGCATACAAAGATATGATTGTGTTATGTCGCACACGAGCGCAGGTCCAGAAGATCTCACGTGCACTGGCTAAAGCCAAACTGCCAGTGATTGAACGCGGCGGCATGCTTGAACAGGAGCATATCAAAGATGTACTATCACTCCTCGTGCTACTCAGTAATTCCAGCGGCATGGGTATCTTACGTATCACGCGTGCTTTTGAGCATCCTCTAAGCCAGGACGATATAGAAGCATTACTTCTGGCCGCCCATGAACAAAAGGTCAGTTCAGCGATGCTCATCTATAATGGTGAAGCGCCCACGGGCATGAGTGTGCAGGGGCGGCACACGTTGCTACAACTGGCCGATATTATACAGACAGTCCAGCGCTCCTCCGATATCTGGTCGCTCCTTGCCCAATATCTTTTTATTGAAACGGGCCTTGTGCGCAATCTGCTTGGGAAGCGAGAGAACAAGCAAAATAGCGCGATCCTTGCCGACTATGATGGGCTTTTGCAGTTGGCACGCCATTATGATCAACAAAGCCTGCGTAGAGGGATGCGTCAGGAAACAGATGAGGAGGCCAGCAACGAGGAAGTCAGAGGGCATATCGCGCCTCTGCAAGAACGCATAAAGGGCTTCCTTGAATACATTAGCCTCCTGATCCTGTTACGGCAAGATGGGAGTCCGCGCCAGAGTTCCGACGAAAGCAATCAGGCCGAAAGTGATATCATTCGCGTCATGACCGTGCATGCCAGCAAGGGATTGGAGTTTCCGGTTGTCTATATGCCAGGGCTGGTGCAGCGACGTTTCCCGTTGCAGGCACGCTCCAGCCCCATAGAAGCTCCAACGGGCATGGTACCGGAAGAGAGTACAGGCAGCGCGTCACATGAAAGTGGCGAGTCGTGTCTTTTCTACGTAGGAGTGACCAGGGCGCGGGACCAGCTCGTCCTTAGCTATAGTGAGCGTTATGGCAAGATTAAATACAAGCGCTCACCCTACATTGAGGCCCTGGAGGCTGGATTACCAGCCGAGCGTATCATAAAGCTCCATTGGGAAAGTGCGGAGGGCACTGAACTTGCTCAACTCCCTATAGCTTCATCACAACCGAGCGAAAATTTCATCCAGGCAATGCGAACGCAGACACTCAGCGCCTCCACAATCGAAGCATACCAGCGCTGTCCGCGTCAGTATGCCTATAGCACTCTCTACCATTTTGACAATGAGGCTGATGCCTATCAACTTTTCTGGCAGACGACGCAAAAAACGGTCGATGTTTTACGCCAAAAGATGCAAGAAAATAAAGCTACAGGGAAACAGACCGGGCCACTCCCTACGCAACAAGAGATTCAGGAGCTTTATACGCAGCATTGGCAGGAAGCAGGAGGCCATGACGCGCCCTTTGCACCTATGTACGAAGAGCATGGTCATGAGATTGTGGAAGCGGTTCGACGCACATTAATTGTGCAGGATGATATTTTGTGGGACATGCGCCCGAAGCATAGCGTCGATATTTCTGGGAAAACGGTGCATGTGACCATTGACCGGATAGAGGCATCGACTCAAACCGGTGAACAGGCACCGCGTTTCGTGCGTACCCGTTTTGGGAAGCGTAAAGACAAGCCCACTGCTACGACACGTGAATTATTTTATACGCTGGCTTATCGGCAGGCACATCCAGGGCAAAATGTAGAATTACACAGCCATAATATGAGCACTGGTGAGGTGGTTCCTCTGACGCTCAGCGCGAAGAAAGAACAGAGCTTGCGGGATGAGGTAGAACTGGCGATCAAGGGATTGGAGCAAAACATCTATCCGGCCCAGCCTGCCGAGCCGTTCCGTTGCCCCACTTGCCCATTCTTTTTGATCTGCCCGTCCTGAAGAGAATGTAATATTAGCAAGGGCTGGTTGTGTGTGATATCATGGTGCACAGTTCGGTATTGGTAACTTCTTACAAGCAACGGTCAAAAATACTACACGGAGGAAACAATGGACGATAAAGAAATTCTGCATCGTATCCAGACGTTGGTAGATGAAGAGCATAAGCTTTTGCAACTTTCGGAGGATGGTGGGCTGGAAGGTGACCAGCATGAACGCATGAAGGCGCTTGAGGTGAACCTCGATCAGTGTTGGGACCTGTTACGACAACGCCGTGGCCGTCGCGATGCTGGCCTCAATCCCGATGAGGCGCAGGTGCGACCAGAGGGGATAGTAGAGCACTTTCAGCAATAAAGAAAAGAGCACGACATTTACAAGTGTCGTGCTCTTTTCTTATGTTATTCAAAAGATGGAGTAAAAATCCTGCGAACTGTCGCCTCATCAGAAGCAGCTTCGATCTGCTCGAACATTATATCAAGATCATCAGGTCGGGTGAGACTTTGCACACGCTGTTGTGCAATTGCTAACAAAGAAGGAAACCGCCTTTTTACAACAGAGAGGATCACCTTACGTAACATTTTTGTCTCACCTCTGACTTCACTCTCAGCCTGGATTTTCCTCATTTTGGGATCTTTTTCCATCAAGTCGTCATACATACTCAGTCGCTCCTCAATCTCATTTTTCTCTTCTAACGGAACGATGTCCGCACGACGCAGTACAATACCCATCCATCTTAATTCGCGTGCAAGCGCGATCTCATTATCTTTATAATATTCTACCATCTCGTTAATGGCCTGGCTTAGCAACTGTGCATTAGCACCTTCCATTGCAGGCAGCAACGCATACATCGCTACAGCATGCTTTTGCACATAATTCTTCGCGCTCAGTATCCATAATGGAAACACACGAAAATAAAAAATGAGGATAGACACATCACCACTCATCTCTTCTAAGGGAGATGTGACCATTTGCGTACGAAATGGATACACAATAATTGAGATTACAGGTAACCCGTATTTATGATACAAGTACGCATGATAGTCCAACAACCGAGAAGCCATAGCACTATCCGCTCCTGTTTCAAACTCCAGGTGTAGAATATGAACCTTCCCTTTATACAGCACTTTGTAGACACGATCCACACGTAAAAGAGTCCTCATCACCTCAAGATTCAATGTCTCTAGATAAACTGCCTCTTCTAAGAAATGCGGAAGTACCTGCGCCTCCTGGTCCTCTAGCAATGACTTTAAAAGATTATCATATGGCTGCTGCTGCCCCTGTGTAGATGCCTTAGCTTTCTGTTTACGCGTTCTCAATTCGACGGTATCCTCCCCACCTCACCACTGAAACATAAATAGCTTATGCTCTGCTGATAAGGATACAATCAATATCACAAGCTACTCCCATTATTTGCAGCTTCTATTTATATTATAATATATGCTCCAAAAGCATTTATGTTCTTGATATAAGAATAGCCGTCACTGTAATCATATAAACATTACAATAACGGCTACAGGAAACTTAAGAGTAGAATAGAGATATGATACTACTAAATTATAAGTTTTTACAATCAATCAATAACTCTATTCCTCTCCATACACTCCCTTATACCTCTCAGGCAACATGCTCGCAATCCGCTTCATGACTTCATCCGTAGATCTATCAATATCTTCGCGCGTTACCTTTGCGCCTTCAGGCTTCAAAAGCATGGGTTCGCCATAGGAGATGGTGATCTCGGTCCCGAACTTCTTGAGCGCATTTTCGCTACCCCAGATCGCAACCGGGATAACTGGCACATTGGCCCGCAAGGCGATCATCCCTAAACCTGCGTGACCTTTCGCCATCGTTCTGGTTTTGCTGCGTGTACCCTCAGGAAAAATGATCAGCACTTTGCCTTTTTTGAGCAGATCATTGGCCGCCTTTAAAGCATGGCGGTCACCCTCACCACGCTTGACGGGAAATGCGCCTAAGAAGCGCACCAGCCAGCCAAATCGACCGTGAAAAGACTCTTCTTTTGCCATATAGATGACCTTGCCAGGCAGATAGAGTGGTACCAGCGGAATGTCCGTCCAGGAAAGATGGTTCGCGGCGATGATATAGGGGCCATGTTTTGGTACGTTATGACGATTACGTAGATGGACGCGTGCGACAATGGCAAAGATGCCAATCGTAAACCAGCGTAGTGCGTTATAGGCAATACTCGGCGTCTCGTAGGGTTCATACAGATTTTTCTGTGCCTTTTTGGGCTTCTCAGGCGATCCGTCAGCTTTAGGACTGAGTTCCTGTTTCATCGGTATCCTCCACGTATGTATAGATAGTTTCCAGAACCTGCTGAACGCTGAGGGTGTCGGTCTCTATGACGATGGCATCCTGGGCAGGTTGCATATTATCGTGATCAATGCCATCGCGGCGACGAATATCATCTGCAACTTCACTGAGAGAGGGCAGTGTTGGATTATGTTCACCCAGCCGTTCTAGCAATTCGGCGTGACGGCGGCGAGCACGCTCCTGCAGGCTTGCCATCAGGTAAATCTTGAGTTCAGCATCTGGTAACACCACCGCGCCAATATCGCGCCCTACCATGACCACACAACCTTCTTGAGCCATAGCACGCTGACGTGCAATCAGGACACTGCGTACCTCTGGATGTGCAGAAACGGGCGAGACGGCGCGAGTGACGCCTGAACTCCGGATATCCCACGTTACATCGCGTCCCCGGACGGTTACGGTATATTGCCGTCCATCGGCGATCATCGGACGTTTAATTTCAATTTCGGCATGTTGGGCTAGAGTACCGAGGGCGGCCCCATCGTTGACATCTATCCCTTCATGTCCTGCCAGCCAGGCGAGGGCACGATACATAGCACCGGTATCGATATAGAGATACTCTAGATGGCGTGCCAGTTGTTCGCCGACAGTACTTTTGCCTGACCCTGCTGGTCCATCTATCGCAATGCGCCCTGACCCTTGCATGAATCCTCCACTTACTGGTCTCTATCAGTTCAGAAGGGAGTATATCACCTTTTGGCATGCCTTTGCATCCCCCGGTATGTTCTTTTTTGTGAGCTTGCAGGGGAATATTTTTGTCCAATCGTGTTTACCGTTGACCATTGATCGTAATCGTTTCTGGTGTCAATTTTAGTGTCAGACTTGAGTGGGTTTCGCTAGTTGCTGCGAAGCTTATAGCTTGCCAGTAGCAAGAATACGACGGGGGAGAGTTGAACGCCTCAGTGGCCTGTTTCCGCTCCGCTTCGGGTCTGTCTTCATGGGCTTGTTGAGCACAAACGCAATTTATTTTGTCCATTCTCGCCTAACAGAGATGACTCCGTTCAAATGTATCTGCTAGCAGTTTTTTGGAAAGTTATTTTCAGGGAAGATACATGAAGATTTCTGGGAGGAATAGTACCCTCGGAATTTTCAGGTTTTCAAGTTTTGGTGGTTGCTCCTTAGACTGGCTTTGTAGGCTGGTTTAAGGGGCTTTTTTATTTGTGGTGCTTTGCTTATTTAGGGTGATTTTTGGTCTTGTTTGTGCTTAGGGTGAAACATTTCTTTGCGGGTTCTGTTTTGATAATTTATTGGATTACTATAATAGCTTGCTTGGTATTAAAAGGGAAAATTTTCTTTCCAATGAAGCCTCTCCTCTAATTTCTTGATTTTGTTTGGTGCAATGTAAAGATACTCTAAAATAGCGTCTATAAATTCACGGATAGTAGGGACATCTTCTTTTGTAATTTCATCTTCACTATCTGCGTGAGCACCCAAATTACGCAGTTGCTTTAACTGTTTTGCCATATCAGCGAGAACTTGTGGAATACGGCCTGTATCTGCTAAGTTTTTGATCTTATCTGCTAAAACTTTACCACTCGCTTTTTCTTGATAGCATATAACTTCTATGGTTCTGCCAACTAATACCGCAAAAGCATTTGGCTCTACCTTTTGTACTTTTAAAGCTGCTTGATATGCTTGTCCGACTTTATAAGGTAGTGGACTAGTTTCGATAGTCTCATCTAAAGGGTAGAGCACCTTCATTTTTGTGGAATATGCATTCATTCCTGAGTACTTTAAACCGTTAATGAATTCTAGTGAAGAAACAGTGGGGTCATCTATTATTTTGCTTTGGTCATGGTGATCAGCAACGCTAATGATTAATATAGGCCCCGAGCAAGCCGGACATTGTAGGAGGTGCCAAGTCCAGTCTTCGTTTTGATATGTGTCATCATTAAATGCGATATGGGTATAAAGTGCTTTAGATTTGCAGTTTGCTATATTTCCACAATGACCGCATTTCATGATTGTCTCCGAGAGTTCCAATGATGTGCGTTCCTTTCTAATTTTACGATATAGGATTTTATGATCTATTTTTGCTGTGATAAGTTATCTGGAATATCGTTTTGGGTATCAAGGGGCAATTCTTCAATAAGTTCTACAACTGGGATTTCTAATGCTCTTGCTAGTCTTTCAAGTGTCGTTGTAGTCACTTGTCGGTAAGGGTTTCTATAGATTGTCCTGAGCGTGTTGTAGGCGATATCTGCCGATGCTGCTAGCTTCCTCATACTTATGCCTTTTTCCTCGGCAACTTCTTTTACTCTCAGTCTGATCATGATGCCTACCTTTATCTCTTGTGAGCATGATTGTAGCAGGGTCATGAGATTGACGGTAGCATCAAAGTAATGATACTATCAAAGTATTGATAGTCCTTTGTATCGGCATACAGGAGGGTTTTATGGAGGGCAATATACAGGGGTGTAGAGATAAAGAGATAAGCCTACGTTGCTAGATCTGCGAGAGAAGTATGGGGTAAATATTCTACAGTTAGTGAACAAGTCGGACGTGCCGCCTGCTGTATCTACCATTTTCCCACTCTACTCTTTTTTATTCCACAACATACCCACTTCCTCCTCCGTCAGATAGCGCCACTTGCCCACTGGCAGATTTCCCAGCGTGAGCGATCCTACACCAACGCGCAGCAGACGCCGCACAGGGTAGCCAACAGCAGCCAGCATCCGGCGAATCTGGCGTTTCCGACCTTCGTGAATAGTGAGCGATAACCAGGCATCGGATCCCACGCGACGCAGGACACGCACCTGAGCAGGCGAGCTTTTGTGCTGTACACCGTCATCTTCTGTAAAGGCAACGCCCGCACGCAAGGCGGCCAATGTTGCCGAGGAGGGATAACCCTGCACAAGAGCCTCATAGTGCTTGTCAGTCGTGTAGCGTGGATGGGTCAGATGCAATGCAAAATCGCCATCATTGGTAAGCAAGAGCAACCCTTCGGTATCAATGTCCAGGCGGCCAACCGGATAAACTCGTAGCCGCTGCACGTCTGGTGGCAAAAGATTGAGCACGGTCGGGCGGCCCTGTGGATCATAGGCCGTACTGACATAGCCTGCCGGCTTGTTGAGCAGAAGATACACATGCCGCACGACAGCTTGCACGCTCTTCCCATCGACGCTGATATGATCATGAGCGGGATCGATACGTACGCCCTGTGTGGTAACAACGGTATTGTTGACACGGACACGTCCGGCAGCAATCAGCTCTTCAGCATGGCGACGCGACGCAACACCCGCATGGGCCAGGAAACGCGCTAAACGCTCTCCCGGTTCATGCTCTTTATTCTCTTCAGATTCTTTTTCAGACATACTATCTTTTCCAACTATCTATCAAGGCGTGGTTTATGACAATCCCATTCAAATAAAAAGAATGAAAGATGGGACATTACAAAATGTTGGTTTCTCTCCCCATAATACAGACATCACAGCATTTTTCGCGACAGGTCTGTTGGTAAATATAGTGAAGTCCCTGCTGACGACAACTGCCATGTGGCTCTGAAGACAGGTGCAATTGTTCTGTCATCATACGCGTAATCCAGTTGGAAGACAGGCCGGGATGCATCTTATAGAGCTGTAAAGCTCGCTCGTTCAGCATCTGGTCGCGCTCCAATAAAGCTACGGCTGATGCAAATGGCAAAATAATATTGATCACAAGTATATCAGCACGCGCAAGACTCAGGCCAATATCACGAAACAATGCACGCAACGTTCGCAAGGTCTGGTAATCACTCTCATCGCGCCGTAATAGTTCATGCAATACTACCCATAGACCAGAACGATAGCGTTCAACGAGTAGGCGCAGACTTTGCAAGCGTCCAGCGTCCAGCGGCGAAGGAGTAAGCGTATGCCCCAGCGGTTCTGGCACAGATGTCTCCTGACCAGCTAAACGCAAGCCAATGGCACGAAAGAATTCTCGATTGCGTCCATATCCCAATCCTTCTGCAAGCGCAGGGAACAGGCAGAGATCATATATACTATGCACATTCGTTGCAGCAGGACGAGTACGATGCAATTGCTCAATAAATGCGTGCATCTTCTGCTCAAAACGCAATACACCTGCATCTTCTAGCAATGTATTTCGCGTTTCATGACCCCCCGGTTGCAACCCACGCTGACAGGGCCAAGATGTTTCATCATGAAGTGCTGGCGCTGTTATCCTGGCTGGTAGATCGGTGAGAGAACAGACCGGAACAGTCATGCCATCCTGCCGTATCGTAGGTGCAAGGGTATTACAGAACAGTACAACGTGCAACACAACATCGTTATATCGTGCATCACTGTGATGTTGATGGCTGAACCAGTCAGTAACACGGACATGAAATTCTACATCGCCGCTATACTTTCGCGCGTGAAGAATCTTACGCATACTTTGCTCAAGGAAAGGTTGACGAGGCGTGATGCTGGTCAGAACCGCCGCACGCACGTCTGGCCCGGCGGCACCTCCAGGACGCCCGGCAAAGAGCAGTTGATATGTTTCACCATTGGTTAAAGGCAAGATACTACCACGGGGCAGCGACCACCAGTAACGCGCAACGGCTTCCTCATCAGGAGCAAGATACATTTCGTGTACCGAATGCATGCTCACACGTTTTTCGGACGGACCACTGGCACTTCTACAGTATCCTCCTCCTCATCATCTTCTGGTTTCGTTGTGGCGGCCTGCGGAGATGGCTGCACAGAAGTATTTTCTTCGCGCAACTGCTCGTCATGCTCATCAAGACTACTTGCGGCAAATGCCATTCCCTCCGCAACCTCCGCTTCCGCCTCTGCATTCACTGCGGCATTTAATGCGCGTTCCTCAGATGCTTCGGCATCAGCTAATAGCGCATGAGAGTGTGTCGCCTCCCGTTCGGCTGCTTTCAAAGCAACATCAGCGCCTTCTCCACTCAATTTTTGCTGATGAATCGCGGCCCGCACTTTGTCTAATGCCTGATCAGCTTTGAGTGCCCTGACACGTGCCTCCCGCGTACGCGCACTACTGGCCTCAGCTACAGCTTCGGCTTGAGCCGCTGCGATCGCTGCTGCATCAGCAATGATCATTGCAGCGACCGTTTCCAGATCATCTTCCTCTTCTTCAATCTCTGCCACCTGGACAGCCTCCAATTCTGATGGTTGCCCAATAGGCTCATCCTGACTCACAGTATCCCCGTCTATTTCTACTAGTGGATCCATTTGTTCTTCATCCATGATAGTATTCTCCGGCTGGTTTCCTTCTTGCGTAGAGCCAGCGAGATGCTCGGCGGCGCGTGCTGCCTCTTCCGCTTCACGCGCAATTACAGTGGCCTGATCAGCTTCGATCTGCAAACGATCCAGCTCTTGTAGCAGGTGACGAGCAGATCCAACCTGTTCCAGATATTCCTCCAGATCAACGGCACGTTCAATAGCAAGACGAGCTGCCTCTTCAGCAACCTCAGCAACAGCGCGAGCCTCAATAGCTTGCTTCAGATTCTCATCAATTGGATGCGCTACTTCATTTTTGTTTATTGTTTCGTTCACATCCTCATCAATTGGATCTGCTGTTTCAACTTTGCTAATTGGCTCGTCATCTAGAGGCACGTCCTCAATTGGATCCACCATTTCAATTTTGCTTGTTAGCTCGTTATCTGGAGGCGCTTCCTCAATTGGATTTGCCACTTCACTATTGTTTGCTAGCACGTTATCTAGGGGCACTTCTTCTAGTGTGCTATCCGCCTTTGTTAATTCATCAACTTCCATCAACGTTTCCTCCTCACTGACACCCTCCTCAACAGGCCCGGCTTCAATCGTGTGTGTATCTGAAAAACGTTCCAGATACTGCGCCTCGGATTCTCCAACCACTATTGGCGTGAGATCTACATCACTTGTGTCCGCAATGCTCTCAACAGCGTCGAGAGGAGACGGATCACTATTATTTTCCATAGGCAAGGATGTCTCATCCAACGGAGAAGTTGTTTCGCTGGGAGCTGATGGTGCTTCTAGCATAGGTGGAGTACCCTCAAATCCAGCCGTAATCATTGTTACAACAGTCGCATGGGGAGCCTGCAAGGCCTCCATTTGCAAATGTACTATGTTTAAGCGTTCCTCTAGCTCCTGCACTTGCGCCATACGCTTACGCATACGTTCCTCTGCATGACGCAGGCGCTCTAGAGCATCGTCTTGCTCCTTCTGCGCTTCTTGCAAGCGGTCAAGGAGCTTTTGTTCGTGCTTACGCAGCTTTTTTTCGTTGTATACTTTCTCCTTACCCCAAGGAGTTAATTCCTGCTCACTCATTCGTCCATGTTCCTTTTGTGGATACCCTTGCTTTCAGCGCCTGAGCATCCTGACGCCCTTTAGTACAATCAGCAGCCTACACTTGCCTATAATACCATAGCTCACAGCAGCATTGTGCAAACGCTCACATAAGAACTATACGGCTCCATCTTACAATTCCGGAAGTCTTAGTACCTTTTCTCCCATTTTTCCCACTCCCATTTCTAGATCCGTATATATAAAAATGACGCGTGCTTTTAGTCATCTATAGATAGACAGAACCGTCACAATACTGTATTATGCTAACAGTATTATGAAAAGTAGTTTCGACTTTCAACAGATGAAACGCACTTCTAAATTATTACGTTTTTTTATTCTGCTTTATGTATGGCGGCCAGCAATTCTAAACAATGAAGACTCCTGGCAAGCGGAGGTAAGAGACCTTAATGAACAGAAACTATTTTAGGCCCTTATTGGTTTTGCGGCGATTTCATTCTACAATCTTTACAACTGGTATGACCCTTCTTTCTATGATTCTCCTGTTCGCAAGTCCGGCAAACGCGCTGGCGGCTGGCGGCATCCCTGGTGGCAATATCGCCAATCCAGTTGTGCGTGCAGTTGATGTTGCTAAGCCCGCCATCGTACGTATTTTTACCACTATTGGCGGAAGTGTTACAGTCCACATCACATCTACACAAAGTGCTACTTTCCCTCTGAATGGAGGGAGCTATAAGCTGGAACTTTCGGGTAGTGGTGCATTCATCTCAGCTCATGGTGATATTCTTACCGCAAATCATGTGGTTAGTCCACCACACGATAGTGAATTGAATGATAGCCTTTTTCAGATGGCTGCACAGGATGTTGCCGATTATATTAATCAAAATTTCACTACTACTGCTCCTTATACAGCCGAAGAAGCCCTCGCACTTATGACAAACGGCAACTTCCGCACCGATACCCATTATGGTCAACCGAGCAGTGATGTTTACTTTAGTACTGACTATAGTGGTCCTTCACCTCAATCAGATTTCAAAAAACTGGGATCCGATGTGCGTATGCACGTCAGCAAAATTGAGCAATACAGTGCAACGAATATACACGATGTTGCACTTATTCATGTCAATCTGAATGATACTCCCAGCATTCAGCTAGGCGACTCTTCAAATGTGACACAACTTGATGAATTGACGATCATCGGTTTTCCTGGCAATGCTGATATAACCACAAACCAGGATCCCACGCAGATTCTCACCTCTTCCGTGAACAAGGTTTATGTGAGTGCGCTAAAAACAAATGATATGGGATCGGCCCTCATTCAGGTTGGTGGCAATGTTGAACATGGAGATAGTGGTGGCCCAGCCCTTGATAGCAATGGCACTATCGTGGGCGTTGTCAGCTCCTATAGTTCAAATGCAGATTATCCCCTGGCAACCAGTTTCTTGCAAGCCAGCGTTAATGCGCAAAATCTGTTTCTGGCGCAAGGTCTGGATACCACACCTGGACCATTTGAGAAGGCATGGCAGCAGGCCTTTACCGACTATGCTTCGAAAGCTCCTGGTCACTGGCATAAAGCGCAACGAGAACTCCAGTCACTGGCGAACAAGTATCTCAATTTCAATGGTGTGACCCCTTATCTGGACTATGCCGCGACTCAGGCCACGCACGAGAAATTGCCCATGCCTACAACATCCTCTCCTAATTATGGTATCTGGGCGGTTGGAATCGTCGGCATCGTACTACTCATAGTAATTGGTGCCCTGTTGTTCTTTATGATGAAGCGCAAAAAGAGTGCGCCAGTCGCTCCCGTTGTACCATCTACTGCTTCTGGAATGCAGGTTGGCGCATCGACTCAGGGCACCACGCCAACGCGTCCATTTCCTGAATGGGAAGCGCAGCGGCAAGCATATCCGAGTCCAAACACGCCACTTCCCTATGGGGCTCAGCCGAATGCGCCAGCTCAAGCATGGCCCCAGCAGGATTTTAGAGTACCAACACCTGTACCCTATACACCACAACAGCAGTTCTCAGGACCATTACCTGAACCGGCAGCATGGCAGCAAAGATCACCCGTACCTGCTTCTCCGACACCGACACTATTCGAGACATGGCAGTCTCCATCTGGCATTCCTGCTCCTCCTCCGCCTTCAATGATTGCGGGTGAAGATAACAGGATACCAACCGGAAACCTGTCAACTCCGCGCTGGCAAAACACTGATTCTAATACGAACAACACGTGATGAATGGGTAAGGGCGTGTGCTTGCCACCGCCCATGGAGCCAATGCATGCTCCTTTTGAGGCAAACGGGCGGTAGCAAGCACACGCCCTTACCCATTCATCACAATTCAATAATATTGGCGGAAGGCTATTTTCTTTTGGCCTTCTTGCCTTTTGTGCGACCATTGCTATCATTCGAACCATCAGCAAGTTCATCGTCGAGTTCACTTAGATC
>JACDAE010000786.1 GCA_013695595.1 Ktedonobacteraceae bacterium
TGTTCGATAGCTAAACCGGCGAACTGCGCAATGCCCTCGACGACGGCGATCTCCCAGACATTGAAGGTACGTTTGGGGGAAGGAGCAGCGGCCTGGTTTTTGGTATGCAGGTGAGAGCGGTCAAGCATCATTACGCCAAACAGGTGGTTATTGTAGATGATTGGGGCCGCGAGAATCATAGTATCCCTGAAACGTTCTGGATGATCCGGGCTTTGTTCCTCATTTACCAGCGTGGCGTGCCCGGCCAGGATCTGGCTGCGAAAGTTTGTCTGGTTCTCTGCTGCAGGTTCGAGCCAGTG
The DNA here is from genome assembly GCA_013695595.1 of Ktedonobacteraceae bacterium. Lineage (GTDB taxonomy): Bacteria > Chloroflexota > Ktedonobacteria > Ktedonobacterales > Ktedonobacteraceae > JACDAE01. Next base: position 300 of record JACDAE010000786.1, read on the forward strand.
TTTTTGCTCATTCAGCCAGCGTAGGTCATCGCTGTCTGCAAAACCTAGTGATAAGAGTGGTGTAAAGCTCTGAGTGCCTTGATCGTAGTTTTGTACCACTCCACGTTCGCAAGAGAGCGCCTTCAATGACATGACGAGGATGCGGTGGAGGATCTCTTTTATCTCGCCAGCATCGGAAACAACCTCTGCTGCATGGAGCAGGGCATCTAAGACGTTGCGAATGCGTTTTTCAACGCGAAACTGTTCTGTAATATCACGAAATGCACAAACAATGCCAACCTGTTGCGCCTCATCATCAAAGAGAGGGACGCTATTTACCTCCACAACACGCTCAGAGTTGTCGATGGTGCGCGGACCCACAAAGCGTTCGTTGCGAATAGGGGTGCCATTGAGTGCACGTGTGAGAGGGAAATCTTCGAGCGAAAGGAGACGACCATCCAACGTATAGGCTGGTTGGCGTTGGAAGATGGTTAACAAAGACTCTTGAGTCTTGCCTGTCAGGCCCAGAAAATGGGCTACTGTGCTATTATTGACGATGACCTGTCCATCCATGTTGAGGACGATGATGCCTTCGTTCATTGCGTTGAGAACTGCATCTAATGTATGAGCCCGTTCGGTCGCCAGATTCGCGGTGTGACGGACCTTTTCCAGGATCTGATCTTTCTCAATTGCCAATGCGCATTGTGTCGCAATGTCCAGCGCGAATGCATAATGCCTCTGTAACGGATGGTGTAGTGAAGGAGGATAATTGATGAAGGCAAAACCAGCACAATGTGTCTGCTGATCCTCATTCTTATTATCTCTGCGTTTCTTGTGATTTTGTACACCAATCATCAGTGGTACGATCAGTATATGCTCTAATCCCACCTGCTCATACCAGTGATGTTCTTTTCCCTCCGTTGCTTCGTGGGTCACAAAAGTACTTTTGCCACTGATAGCCGCGTCAAAACAATGAGGAAGGTCTTGCAGTGAAATGGGCGTCAATTTAAGTCTGGAATGCAGGGGATGCAGGCCATTCATGTGAGTGAGCGTCAGGGTATCTTTATCAAGGAGGGCGATGGCAGCCCCTGTTGCTTCCGCGCCACTGATAAGATGTTTGGTCGCGCTCTCTAAGATTGCTGAGAGCGGTTTCCCTGAATTAACACTCGTTGCTACTTGATAGGTGGATTGCACACGCTCGATTAAGCGTTCGGCACGATTGCGCTCTTTTTGAGCTTCCTGATAGAGTTGTGCGTTATCGATGGCAACGGCTGCCTGTTGACCGATGGCACGTACAAAGCGCTGCTGCTCCGGCGAAAATGTGCGACTCTGGCCCGGATTATCCAGCGACATCATCCCAACGGGGCGTCCTTCTCGCACCAGGGCCACCAGCAAAACGGAGCGCACCAGGAATTTATTGGTAACCGCGTGAATGGATGGACTTGCCTCCAGAGTTAGATCTTCCAGGGCCAGCATACCATTATTGTGAAATAAGCGATGAACCAGGGGATCTTTAAATGGGAGTGAGCTACGGTGCCAAACCTTGTCGGCAATCTGCAAATTTTTCCCATGGAGATGGTGTGAGGAGACGTGATAAGCGGAAGGAAGAAAGATATCGCGGGTCGTATCTAGCAACCAGACTGCGCAACGTTCAACTTCACATACTTCGGTGGTGCGCCTCACCAGGATCTGTAGAATATGGGTGGGATCAAGTGAAGAGGCGAGCAATTCTGAAAATTCACGCAATAGTTCGCTTTCACGCAGCGCTTTGAGCAATTGCTGGTGTTCTTGTTGGCTGGCATAAAAAGAACTTTCGCCGGGCATATTTGTGACCTCTTCCGCAAATTATCTCCGATGTAAGGCAAACGGGTCAGGATGCATTATTGATACAAATGCTCAAAGGTGCTAATGGGGCGTTTTTCTCTGGTTTGACTCAAAGTTTAACAGATCAATAGTGTCACGTCAAGGATTCGATTTTTCTCTAATGATACCTGCTTTGATTGTAGAAAGCACTTTACGCCTTTTATGCATGATTATTTGCACTGTTCGAGTGGGCCTGTGATACAATGCCTCCATATTTGTGCGCGACCATCGTTCTGACGAAAAAATCGCAGGAGAGAGCAGTATGACGAGTATCGGTATAGAGTATCGTGCGGGTCATTGGAAGACCTGTCTGCTAGAAAATGGACAATTCCAGAACTTTTCCACTTTTACAGATGGAGAGAGCATATTTTCTTATATACAGCAGCTCTATGGACAGAGTGCCAATATATTAGTTGCGCTCTCTTCGCCCCAGGAGGTCCCTTTTTTACCTTTGCATGAGGTTACACACGAGCTATTGGCAAGCGGGAATGAGTTGAGCGAGGTACAGGATTTTCTCCATGCAGTCAGTACTATCGGATTAAAGGGCCATCTGTTGCCTGCAGTAAAATACTTGCCGCAGGTGCCGCGGTATCGCCGTCTCAAATACACCTCTCTGGGGACGGCAGAGAGTCTCTGCGCGACTGCAACCCTCTTGTATCGTATGCGCCAGCAAGATGCGCCATGGTCCGATATGCAATTTCTCTTGCTAGAGATCGGGATGGTCTCACATAGTATTACTGTAATCAAAGATGGATATATCGTTGATGGCATCGGCGAAGTTTCGATTGGATATGCAGATGCGGTGGATGAAGAAGATAGGGAGCAAGCATTCTGGGAGCGCCTGGTACAGGATCTCACGGGCTTAATTGCCATGTATCAGGTGCAAGATATTGTGATTAAGGATAATAATGCTGCAACGCGAAAGCAGCGTGTCATTGAGCGGCTGGGAGAGACTTATCAATTCTACCTTTTCCCACATATTGAGTCCGAGCCGGAGGGCTTCGAAGGCGCGCTTGGAGCTTCCATTCTTGCCGAAGGGCTCTCCGGACACGGACTCAACGCTGAAATTGCCGAGCGACTACTTTCCGTGGTGCCGCACCTGTAATACCTGGAAAAGGAAAGCCAGTGCCGTGCCAGCGACTGCACTTACTATGGCTGTAAGTCTACCACTCCCCTGGGCTTGCTTCTTCTGCTTCTTTTGTGCATCACGACTCTCATCGTTGCTTTGAGCAGCGGAAGTAATCTGGCGCTGAAGACGAGTGTTGCTCTTTTGCGCCTTTTCCTCGTGCTGAAGTTCATCCGAAACATGAGCTTTGTCGGCTGAATCGGTTGGCTTTGTATTGACGTGAATGTCGGATTCTGCTTCAGGAATATCACGATTGAGCTTGCCGCCCATCGTGCTAACAAAAGTCACCAGATCATTTGGCAGTGGTTGGACCTTCTCCGAGAAGAAAGCATTCACTTCAGCACCTAGCAGCAGGATGACCGCAAAGTAGTAGAAGAACACCAGCAGAATAATGACCAGGCCGATCTGCCCTGCATAGCCTCCAAGAAAATGGGTCGTGTAAAATGGGAAGGCGATCAGAAAGATTTCAAGGAGGATGGCCGCTGTCAGAGCACCTTTCCAGCTATTGCGCCAGCTTATTTTCTGATTTGGTACGACAAAGTAGATTGCTTCAAAGAGAATAAAGGCTGAAAGGAGACCTACCGCTGCAGCCACAATGGCTCCAATAATTGCCGCCCCCACTCCACTTGAGAGCGTGCTGACAATCGGGATACTTTTCAAGGTCGGGCTACTCAGCAAAGCCTGGAAAAATGAAGGCACGGCGGAGGCGGCTATCGTGATTGGAATGAGAACGATGAAGACCGCAAGCATAACAATAGCGATAGCATTCTGGCGAATGATCGTCCTTGGTCGCACCCGATAGAGTATATCCAGAATACCTTCCAGGGTCACGAATAAACGGGAGCCACCGAAAATCGCCGTAAGGATTGCTATAATGACCAGGAAGCCTGCATTTTTGCTGAGCTGTGCGCTTGCCAATGTGATCAGTTGTGTCAAAGCTGGTAGCGATTTCGTCTGCTCTTTTAGACTGTCTACGAGAGCAGTATTGCCACCAAGAATCAAGCCTGCAATACCTAGAATGGCGATCACGATAGGAAATATGGCTAGCATCAAGTTATAAGCCATAATGCCGGCAAAATTCATCACCCAGTCATTATTAAATTTGTTAATAAATGTCTGGATAGGTCTGGTTTCTTTCTGTACATTTTGGAGTAGTCCCGATTTTCCATCGGGCCCGCTGTTTTTCTTTTGTGCATCTGTTGCCATAAATAAGTCCTCCTGCCAGGTACTTGCTATCTTCCATCTCATCTTTTTTATACTTGCAATAAAATGTGTAATGATTGCGAATGAGAGTATCCTGTACATGTGTTACGACTCAACGCGTAGTTACGTTTCATTGAAAATCTGGGGTCTTCTTTAGAAGAATAAATGGGTAGGGGCGTGTCATTGCGACCGCCCGCTAGCCTGGGA